>NZ_JBAPTY010000100.1:0-2082 GCF_049282395.1 Halobacillus sp.
AATCAGGTGATGAAATTCTGGAAGTTGATGGAAAGAAAATCGAGGAGTCCAGCGACTTAATTAATTATGTCACTGATATGAAAAAAGGATCAAATGTAACATTAACGATCAAAAGAGATGAAGAGACACTTCAAAAAGACATTGAGCTAGCTCCATTTCCTGACAACCCAGATAAAGTAGGCGTAGGAATTTCGCTTGTAACGGATCGTTCCGTCAAGGTTGATCCAGAAGTTAAAGTGAAGAGCGGAGAAATCGGCGGACCCAGCGCTGGCTTAATGTTCTCGCTTGAGATCTATGATCAGTTAACAGAAAACGATGTTACGAAAGGATTTCAAATTGCGGGGACCGGTGAAATTAACTACGAAGGACAAGTAGGAAGAATCGGCGGTATAGATAAGAAAGTGGTAGCGGCCTCTAAAGATGGGGCGGACATCTTTCTTGCTCCGAATGAAGAAGGACGTAAAAACTCTAATTATCAAGTAGCCAAACGGACCGCAGAGGACATTGAGACAGATATGAAGGTAGTTCCCGTGGATACGTTCCAGGAGGCTCTAACCTATCTTAAGGACCTTGACCCAGCCTGATACTAAAGAAGCAGCCTTTTAAAGAAGGCTGCTTCTTTTTTAATGTTGAACAGGGGCACCGTACTCTCTTTTTATCATAGCGTTCCTTACAGAGGCTTCTAATACACTGTAGTAGGCGATCGCAGCTCTCTCTTCAATATCCAGCATAAGATGATTCATTTGCTGTGGCTGTGTGAGTAAGGGAATTCCCATCTGTTTCTTAGTGGAACGCAAATAATCTTTCCCGGTGTCACTCATAGCTAATACGCGTACATAAGGTGGAGGCTGGTTCAGCAGCAATTGAGCATCCTGCTTTTCAGTGCCTGTCAAAATATGCACGAGCGTGCGCTGCAATCTTGTCCACGTATAACGTTTCGTCTTTAATTTTTCCATAAACTGCTGAAAATTCTCAGATTCTTTAATGATTCGTTGAAGCCGGTGTTCAAGCCCTTCATCGACTCCTTGGATAGAACGAAGATCTTTCGGTTTCAAAGTTAAGATTTTGTGCTGCAGTAAGGAGAAATATTGATTCCATTCATGCCACATGCCCTTGTTTTCCTTATATAAAAGCAGCTGGTCCCGAGTGGCTTCTGGTATAGAGTCCTGAACAAGGAGGTTCATGCCGTCAGCTAAGAGTTCTTTTCTTATACTGGTGGCACTTGCAATATTTCCCTCAATTGTTTCGTCATGGTAATGATTTTTTTCTCTTTTAATGGTAAGAGGACGAATCTGATTATTGTAGGCGAGGATTTGTTTTACGTAGCTGTAGCCCAGAATATTGTTGGGCTGAGCCAGATCAATACTATTCGTTGGCAACTCAACAGCCTGGTAACCAAAACGAGAGGCTTCAGGAAAGGAGTACCCCTGATTTAAATGTTTCCTTACGGTTTCATCATAAAGCCCCGCATGTTGCTCCAAATGATCGTGAGCGCTTAGAAAAGCCTGTATATCACCACTTTCACTGCCGAAACAGATAGATTCCACCCCAATTTCAGAAAGAGCCTGCACGGCTCCCTGACTGAAATAGTCACTGTGCTCAACAGCATATATGTAGGGAAGCTCCAGTACGAGATCAGCACCAGATTTTAAGGCTGCTTCAGCCCGGTGCCATTTATCAATGATGGCAGGTTCCCCGCGCTGCAGGAAGTTTCCACTCATGATGGCAATCATACAATCAGCTTCTGCAGTTTCTTTCGAACGTTCCAGGTGATAAAGATGACCATTATGAAAAGGATTGTATTCCACGATAACCCCGCATGCTTTCAAATGAGTTCCTCCTTCAAAATAAAGTAGATTTAAACATGTATTGAATTTATTTTATCATGAAGAGGAAGAAAATTCGCATACAAAGGGCAAAATATGTTATCTTAATGAAACCATTGAGAAATGGGTAGCATTTGCTGTAAAGAAAAAATATTGACAAATGACGTAAATCCTTTTACAATAACTCTTGTTGCCATGAGGTGATAACTATGAAATTTCCTCTCCAGAAACTTAAACAAGCAGGTGACGAACCGTT
>NZ_JBAPTY010000101.1:0-2373 GCF_049282395.1 Halobacillus sp.
TTTTTTCGTCTTTTTACTGTGTAAAAAATCATCAAATGCTTAAAATAAGGAAGAGTTTATTTTTGTGCATGTTTTATATGGTCTGTACTGGGAGTGTTCTGACATTATTTTTCTACTTCTGTTTCAATCCCTTTTCCAGTGAAAATATAATAATGAATACTATTTTGTATAAACAGAATGGCACAATTCTTAAAATATATAGTCAATTAGAATCCTTTACATCATGATAATACTTCCTTATAATAAGAACAAACGTTCGTGTGGAGTGATGAGAGTGGATTATCAAGGATATCCGCGAAACGATGTGCTTTGTATTGATATGCGCAGTTTTTACGCAAGTGTGGAATGTATGAAAAGAGGGCTCGATCCTAAAAAAGCCTTATTGGCGGTGGTAGGGGACACTACGCGAAGAGGAAGTATTGTTCTCGCTGCTTCTCCCACGCTGAAACGGAGGTATGGGATCAGTAACGTCAGCAGATATTTTGAACTACCTGACGATCCTGGTCTAATTATTGCACCTGCGCACATGGGAGATTACCTCGAAGTATCTGTGGAAATTACCAAAATGATTAGGAACTATGTGCCTCAGCAGGCTATCCATGTGTACTCGGTGGACGAATTGTGGGTCACCATTAATGGCTTGAATAAGCTTTATGGAAACCCGTATGAAATCGCTCATATGCTTCAATTTGAGATAAGAGAGCAATTCGGAATAGAATCTGTGATTGGAATTGGGGATAACAAATTTCTTGCCAAAGTCGTTATGGACATTCATGCAAAAAAGGCAGAAGACGGAATTGCAGAATGCCGGTACGAAGACGTAGAAGCAAAGCTGTGGCCATGTGATATTCATGACGTGTGGGGAATTGGATCAAGAATGACCAAAAATTTAAATCGAATGGGGATTTTGACGCTTGGGGACTTAGCTCGCCACCCCTTAAAGTATTTGAAGAAAAATTTCGGCATCATGGGAGAGCAATTATACTGGCACGCCTGGGGGATTGACCTGAGTCCTGTGTATGGAAACTTTGTGAAGACAGAGCAGAAATCTTATGGTCACGGAATTACGTTATTAAGAGATTATGAAAAAGAGGAAATTTATGCCTGCTTGCTTGATTTATGCGAGGAAGCTTGCCGCAGGGCCAGAACCGATGACAAGGAAGGAAGGACGGTTCATCTGGGAATAGGATATTCGAGTGAAACAGGAGGAGGTTTCAGCCGGTCTATGTCTATACAGTCTCCGACTAATATAACAGGGGATATGTATCAAGTATGCTTGAAGCTTTTTCATCGTTTTTACGATGGAGAAAGTAAGATTCGGAGAGCATCTGTTGCTTTAACCAACTTGAATGATGGGTGTGATGTTCAGCTCAGCTTATTTAACAACGAACCTAAGAAAAAGGATTTAGCGGACGTTATGGATCGGATTCGTGATGAATACGGTACTACAGCTGTCCTTAGAGCGAGCAGTTATACAAGCGGTGGCATCACCATCGAGCGAAGCAAGAAAATTGGTGGTCATTATGCATAGATTTACTAAACTTTCATTCACATTGGATTTATTAGAAATAACCCATAAACAGTAAGTCATAACCAGTATTTGTGAGTCTGAAAGCTGTTTTTTCATTCCTGGTAGGCATAGTTATTACGCGAAGTAGATTCTTCAGCGTATACTATTTTAAACCTTTGAAGGAGTGAGAAAACAATCATGTATTTTAAAGATTATAAATATGAAAGTTATGATCATGATTGGAAAGACGATTATAAAAAAGATTGCGGCTATCACAAAAAAGAAGATAACAAAAAAGGTAAGCACTATGAAAATTGCGTGTCCGATGTATTGGAAGCTATACTGGCCGCTCAAAAGAAAGCAGACAAAGATAATGGCTGCCACTCATCCTGTAAGCAGTCTATAGAAGATTTACTAGGGGAGAGGAAAGTCAGGAAAAACACGATTCCATTTATTTTGTATTGTGGGTGTGAACCTTATAAAGGTACAGGGGTCACCACCTATCACTGTCACTCGAAGAAAACAAAGTTCAAATGTGTAAATTCTTTTATTTTCAAGGTTAAAGACATCCAAAAAGAATGTGCTGTTCTCGAATTACTCGTCTTCAAATCAGATCTAAAACATGGCAAGGATCAAGGGGAGAAATGCCATAGTAAAGCTGATCATTCTGCTTGCGGTCAGATCGACCATAAAGAGGTGGACGACTTAACAGGCACGGGTATTTGTATTACGGTCGATTTGTCATGCTTCTGTTCGATTACCTGCCTACCAGCCATTCATTTACGTCACTAAATAATCATTATAGTAAAAAGCAAAGAAGAAGGTAATCCTTGCTAGGCTACCTTCTTACATAGACATTTATC
>NZ_JBAPTY010000102.1:0-3504 GCF_049282395.1 Halobacillus sp.
CGGTTTGGAATTTCGGAACGAGAAAGGCAAGTTTAAGTTCAAGCTCCCTTACCCTTCTCTCAGACATTTATTTAACGGACGCCATTTTAACTTCCTGAGAGGAGATTTGGAGCAGGTTTTGTATGATTTGGTTAAGGATCAAGTTGATTTCAGGTTTGGAATAACGATTGAGGAGATCCAGCAGGATGACGATCAAGTGCATGTAACATTATCCGACGGCAGGCGGGATACTGCAGATTTAGTAGTGGGCGCTGATGGAGTCAGGTCCCGTGTGCGTTCTTTAGTATTTGGTGAGCACCAGAACTATATCAAGCACATGGGGTATTACACAGCTGCATATATTATAGAAAATTCCAGCATGAATAAGCAGTTACACAACGCTTTTTATTCCTTATCATCTCCTGGCCTCCAGGCTTCCGTCTATCCGATCAGAGGAGATCGATCAGCGACGTTCTTTTTATACAAAGCTTCCAAAAAAGAAGAGCATCTATCCAGAAATGAAGCAAAAAATGAGCTGAAAAATCATTTTAAACATATGGGGTGGGTGGTCCCGGAATTGCTCGATAAAGCAGAGGAAGCGACGGATTTTTATTTTGACGAAGTGTCCCAGGTGGTTATGCCTCAATGGAGCAAAGGGCGAGTCGTCCTTGTAGGGGATTCCTGTCAGGCGGTTTCACTGATGGCAGGCCAGGGAGCGTCTCTCGCTATGACGGGAGCCTATGTACTGGCGCGCTCTTTACGGGAGAATAACAACGTAAAACAGGCATTGAATAAGTATGAAGATGATTTAAAACCTCAAGTTATGAAGACTCAGGCATCTGGAAGAAAATTTGCTCATTACTTTCTCCCAGACACACGTTGGAGGATCTTCATTCGTGATATAACAATGCGGATTAGTGTACTTCCGATTATCAGGAAGTTCGTAAATATGAACAGGGCCCGAATTCCAAAGTGATATTCGGGCTTTTTTAAGTGGTGGAACATTGCCAATAGGTTTATGTTTCTACTGGTTAATAATGTTAAAATAAACCTAATATTATGGAACACATCTTCTCGTAACCTTAGGTTCATTTCTCACTTTGAAAAAGGTTAAAAAATCGAAGCTTTAAAGCAGTTATTAGAGTAAGAGGTCGAAATTTACTGGAGACAAAATTAAACCATGTGCGTCTAAAAAAAGAAAGGAAGGATCGAATGAGAGCTTTTTTCTTACTTCTGGCCGCCGCTGTGAATGTCTTTTTTATAGCAGCTACATTGTTTTGGAATTCCATACGCCTAAACGGTTTCTGGCTTTTATTCTTCGGCACATTCCTCATATTCAGTCTCCTGTTTTCAGGTTATGTTTTTGTGAAGAATAGACGCCGGCCTAAGAGTTTCCTCTCGATTGGCTCGGTGATAGTCCTTTCCATTAGTGCAGGATCGATCGGCTGGTACTCTATTCATGCGCTTCTAGCTTTTGTGAATGCTTCCGTTACTTCGTAAGGCTTTTATACAACCTATGTAACTTACGCTTGTAATCAGAATCTATTAAAATACGAATCTCCCAGGGAGTGAATGTTTTGAAAAGCGAGCCTCCTTTCAAACACCTTGTCCATTCGATAGCTGAACTGCGCGAAGTTGCAGGTGATCCAGGCGAATTAGCTAAGAATAAAGTGATTTCTTACCTTGATCACAACTGTGTAGAATTTATTAACCATTCTCCGTTTTTAGTTCTTTCTACCGTAAATCAATTTGGAGATTGCGACGCTTCGCCGCGTGGAGATCAGCCAGGCTTTGTCCGCGTTTTGGATTCTGCAAGGCTGATTATTCCTGAAAGAAAAGGCAATAAACGTTTGGATTCTATACAAAATATAGTATCGCATCCATCCGTTGGGTTGCTTTTTATGATTCCAGGGACCGGAGAAACTTTGCGAGTCAACGGAACAGCTTATATAACGAGAGATCCGGAATATCTTGAGAAGATGACCGTTCAAGGGAAAACTCCATTGTTGGGAATAGGAGTTGAAGTGAAAGAGTGCTTTCTTCATTGTGCGAAAGCCTTTAAACGTTCGAAACTATGGGAACCTGATCACTGGCCGGAAACGGAGCATCTTCCATCAGCCGCTAAAATGATGGCCGCTCATGCTAATTTAAGGGGAGTGACAGAAGAATCGGTCGGGAGAAATTTGAAAGAAAGTTACACGAAACGCCTTTATTAATTTGAAGTTGAGTGCCTTTATATCAGAAAGGTGGTGGGAAGAATGGGTACGGTCTTAGTCCTGCTTGCTTTAGTCGTGATCAGTATATGTAGTATTTCTTTAGGATTATGGTTTATTAAAATAAATTTCTCTTTTGGTTTAGCCGTCAGCGCCAGTGTACCTTTCATAGTTGGTTTTTTATTTCAGGCTACATCGGTGTTTTATCTCATTCCTCTATTACCTTTAGTGACCTGGATCGTTCATAGTAGTAGAGTATCGAGAGAGAAGCCATCATTCAAATAAGTTACGTTTCTGCAAAAGTCGTGAAAATTTCCCAGGAAATAATTCGCTTCGACAATGATCTTTGGCAAGTTCGTATAAGAATTGTTACATAGAGACCTGCGGGAGATGGCAGGTGAAGTCTACTAATATGCCGGGATTGGGGAGGTAGGCCCGATTGAATTTTATGAGAGAGCCTGCCAAGCTAAGTTGATTCCGGTTTTTTATTGTAGTTTAGAGTGCTTACAGTTTCATATGGGACTGGCCTTTAAGTTAAGGTTGAAAAAAATATGTGGGCAAGGGGGATGGTATATGGAATTTGATGTTAGAGCAGAACGTTTATCTATGTTTGGTATCTTTGGTCTTATCCTGGTATGGAATATACTGACCGATATTTTTGGATTTTCCATACCATCATTCACCATCATTTTAGTATTGATCGTGGTATTCAGTGCGTTTCGATTTAAATTCGAAGTAAGTAATGAACAATTGTTATACCGACTTCTATTCTTTAAAAAGACAATTAATACAAGAAAACTGTCGCCCGGGGATATAAGTCAAATCACATTTGTCCGACAGATGTGGGTTAAAAAGGCTGTAATGATAAATGTTAGAAACGGAAGAAAAATTCGATTAGTCGAACTCTATCCTTCCACAGCTTTTGATTATTTAACGGAGTTTGCCGACAAACATGAAGTTGAATTACATAAAACAAGAGATTATTTAAGGTTAGAGGAAAAAATGGATAAGTGATGGGAGGCCGAAAGATTTCTAGACAAAGGGGAGCAGCTGCTAGTGTTCCCTGATGAAAGTTTGTGGAGAGATTAAAGCATTTCGAATGAACCTTACAATAAAAATCCCAACCATCAAGGATTGGGATCCTGTTTATCAATTTTTTCAGAGGATATTCTGTCTACATTTACGACAAAAGCTTTGGAAAGAGAACCAAGGAATTCCTGATTTTCATTATACCAATCCAGCCTTACAAAAAAGCTTTCTTTACGTCCATCTTTACTGGCGCTATGGATCGTTATTTCATTTCCTTCCAGTG
>NZ_JBAPTY010000103.1:0-13432 GCF_049282395.1 Halobacillus sp.
GGATAAACATGATCGGTGAGACCCCGGAAGTCGAAGACTGAGGAGGCTCAGCACATGCCCACGGAAAGCGAAATCGTCCCCCGAAGGACCTACAGACTAACCCGATATCTCGAAACTGAGTCTTCAACTATCCGGCGCTATACTTTAATAAGTCTCTTGTAAAAGTCAACTTAACAGACTCTTCTTAACAACACGTCTTCTTTAGACCATTCAAAAGTCATTCCAAGAAGGCAATAAAAACCCAGCCCCGGTTCTTCATCCGGAGCTGGGTTCCGTCAATCAGCCGTGATAGTCTTCATATCTAGGCTGCGGAGAACTCAAAGCCAAAATTCCAGCCGTTACTGGGAACGCAATCGTTAACAGAATGACTTCCTGGTAACCTCCAAGCCAATCATAAAAAATGCCAAACGGAAGCGGCCCTAAAGCAGATCCGATAACCATGACGGTCTGCGCGAGTCCTTTAATGCTTCCCAAATGTTCACGGCCAAAGTAGTTCGGCCAAACAATACTCAGAACGATTCGTTCAAATCCATTCACAAATCCCCACAGTACACCAAAAGCTACAGCGAGCCACCAAGTATCTGTAAATAACAGAAGCAGTAAAGTAAAAATATGACCAAAGAAAGTGATAGCCAATATGTAATGTACTTGGAAACGGTCCACTAAGTATCCCGTCAGGAATGTTACAGGGAACCCGATAATCGCCATTAAAGTCAACACCATCGCAGCGACCCCCGTATCAAGACCTCTTAAGCCCATAATGGATACAATATGAAAGGTAATAGCTGTATTTACAAGAGCCGGTACGATTACACAAAAAAGTATAAACCAGAAAGCTTTCGTAGCCATAGCTTCTTTTAAGGTCCAGCTTTTTTCATTAACTTCTATATTCGGACTCGGCTCGTCACCGTCTTTAACAGGCTTTGGAATTCCATCGGGTACTTCTCCAACCAGTTTAGGCTGGTTGCGGACAAAAAAGAATGCCACGGGAACAAACACAATCAATAATAGGGTGCCCCAGATTCCCCAGGCTGTTCTCCACCCTGCTGTTTCGATCATCCATGTATTTAAAGGCGGCATTAAGGCTGAGCTCGCGAATCCGCCAATCGCCATCACACTTAGTGCGCGGCCTCTCTTTCGAATAAACCATTGAGGAACCAGGGTGTTGGGAATTAAAGTCATCGAACCCTGTCCAAATAAACGAATCATAAAAAAGCCGAAAAACATCATAATCGGACCTAACAGGAAGGCGTTCCAAAACAATGCCAAGGATAAGAAAATTCCTACCGCAACCATCATCGTTCGCTGACCAAATCGATCGACCAGCCTCCCCATCATGAATAAGGCAAACCCGGCACACAAGGTTGCGCCTGAGTATATACCTGAAACAAGGGAGCGTGAATACTCAAAGTCCTCAATATAGTAATCTATGAAAATAGAAACTGAATAGGTTTGACCCGGCCCTGAGAAAAACACGCTAAGCCCCGCAACTGCAACGATGATCCACCCATAATAAAACGAGGTTTGAAGGGGTGCTTTTGTATTTTTGTCTTTCGTCATTTAACTGCACCCTTTCTGTAAAAATCAGTCCAAAAAATCTAATACCGTATCGAAGAGCTCGTCCTTATCATCCCCATGACAGATTAAATGCTTGGAATTTTTAAGGAAGACCAACTCTTTTTCTTCAGCTGGAATTTCTTCATCGAGAAATTCCGCCGTTTTCTTCGGAACCATTCCATCCAGTTCACCCTGAATGATCAGCACTGGACATCTCACCTGCTTTAAGTAAGGTCTGGTGAACTGCACGCATTTCATAAATTCGAATGTGGAGAACAAATAGGTTTGCTGTAATTTCCTCTGGTATCTTGTGAATAGTTCATTGGAAGCCAGCGCCCCCTTCCAGGCATCTGCCAACATCTCATAAATGTCTTTGTACATTTGCGGCAGGCTGACATATTTCCCCGCAGCCGAGAGTAATACAAGACGGTTAATTCTATACTTAGCCGTTAAATAAGCAGCAATCATCCCCCCCATAGAGAACCCGATTATGACAATGGTATCGTTCCTCTTCAACAAGTCTAATAATGCAAGCTCCGCTGTCGCAATCCATTCCTGGTAGTAATGCCCCTGGAGATCCAATTCTTCTCCATGACCGGGCAAAGTAGGGTTGGAAATCTCCCAGGTGGTTCGTCCACTTAAAAAATCTACAAGGGGCTGAACTTCCTCAGGACTTCCCGTGTAACCATGAATACATAAACAACCAATGCTCATTATCCGCGCCTCCACTATTATTTCGCTATGCGAAATATTATATCACATGACTTGATCCATTAGAAAAAACACGCGCCCGCAAAGATGAGCGCGTTTATTTGAAGCCTTTTACAAACGTGCCGATTCCTTTAACGATCGGCGAAACCTGCTGAACCGTTTTCACTACTTGACCCGTGGTCGACATCATTTTATCAAAATCCAGCTGCCCATCCTCATTTTGAAAATAATTCATAACGCCCTTTGGCAGCGCACTTGCTTGGAAGGAGGATGTTTCAGGATTTCCATTTTCAGTATATCCTGTGTAGCCGTAACTATACGGAAATGGATTTTGGGGTACATACGCATTTTGGTTATACCCATTATTATACCAGCCGTTTACATTCCCCTGGTTTTGGTATGCACCCTGATAAAAAGCAGGATCATAAGGATAAACAGTCGATTGACGGGACCAGTCATACCATTGTTGATAATAGGGATACATGGATGTTCCACCTTCTTGACGTGTTTACTTCAGCCTATGTTGGAAAGCTGAAAAAGTGTAAAAAAAAGCAAGTGATCCATGAGAATCACTTGCAGAATTATGAATAATTCATCATATCAGAATCTACAAAACGTTCAGCGGACTGGATTCCCAGCACTCGTTTTAACTTTCTTTCCTGAAAGCCCAAGATTTTCTCCTGATTTACAAATGTTGCTGGCGTTCCATATATCTTCATATTTTGAAGTTCTTTAAAGTGATCACGGTTAGTGGATACATTGCGCTCTTCATAATCAATTTCCCATTCCGAGAGTTTGGCTACCACCTGATCGCATTTTGCACAGTTCCTACTCGTGTACACCACAACTTTCTGGTCACTCATAGCTGTCCCTCCTCATTACCTTTGCGTCTCTCTTTATTACTTTTCCGTTACCCTTTTATTACAATTTCAAAACCACCTATCATGATAGAATGTACCTATAAATATGTAAAGGGGAGAACATACTCCCCCCTTTAATGGCTGCTAATAAGCCTCTGTCTCTTCAAATTGGACGGACACGCTGACCTAATCAAAACTCTTTTGCTTAACTCAATTTACGGTTAATAAGTAAACAGTCACCCCAGCTGTCTCTTTGTGCATCTAGTCTTAAAGCTTCTCACATCCTTCATCGATAAACGATATCAGGCGTTGAAGAAGGAAAACCTGACTCAGCTGACGAATGGATAAAATAACCACTTAATAGGAGATGATTGATTTGGCGAACACCTATGTGTGTACAGGGTTTCCAGGGTACCTGGCATCCAACATCGTAGAAGAGCTGTTTTTCGAAGGGTATCCAGTAGAAAAAATTTACTTAATCCATTTACCTGAAATGGAAGGATTAGCTGAACAAAGGGTGGCAGAATTAGCGAAGGAAATTTACGTAGACAGGCAGAAAATCGAGCTTGTGCCAGGAGATATTACGAAACCAGGATTGGGAATTGATCCTTCTTTACGTGCAAAACTTGAAAGAGAGACCACTCACTTCTTCCATCTTGCTGCACTCTATGATTTGGCTGTTTCTCTTACAAAAGCATGGCGGGTGAATGTACAGGGAACACGGGAGGTAAACCAGTGGCTTCGCAGTTTCCTAAAGTTACAAAGGTATCTTTATTTTAGTTCAGCTTATGTCTCAGGAAAACGAGAAGGAAAAATTTATGAAGACGAGCTTACTCATCAAGAAGGTTTCAAGAATCATTATGAATATACAAAATATGAAGCTGAAAAGCTCGTCTCATCAGAAAAAGAGCATCTCCCTATAACCGTTATCCGGCCAGGGATTGTCGTGGGTCATTCAAGAACGGGAGAAACACTCAAATTTGACGGCCCCTACTTTGTATTAAATATGCTGGATCGTTTCCGCGCACTGCCGGTCATCCCTCAATTTGGAAAGGGAGAGGCAAAGGTTAATTTAGTACCTCAGGATTATGTAATTAAAGCCAGTATTTATTTGGTGCATATTCAGAAAAGCAAAGGAAAAACCTATCATTTAACGGACCCCGATCCTTACACGGCTCGAGAAATTTACCAATTATTTTCCGATACCTACCTTGATCGCCGTCCTAAGCTTAATCTTCCAGGAACGGTGGCCAATCAGGGATTACAGATTCGTTCGATAAGAAAGAAACTTGGCATTCAGAAAGAAGCGATGGACTATTTCCTTACCCAAAGTGAATATGACTCGACTGAAGCTCAGAATGACTTACAGGGTTCTTCCATTACCTGCCCAGACTTAACGTCTTATGTGCAGACACTTATCGATTATTACGGTCGTCATAAACACGACCAGCGAAAACACATGTCCCTGCTTTAAAGAATCATGCCAATTTTAACGCTGCAAAAAAACCTTGAGCACTGCGCTCAAGGTTTTTTCATTCCATATCCCGGCTTTCCAAACAGCCATCCGGGACCTTTGCTTTATTCTTCCATCCACTGTTCATAAAGCTCCTCAATCTTTTCATTCAACTGATCCTTTTCCGTCTGAAGCTTCATTAATTCCTCTACATTACTCTCTTCTGCCATTTGGCTTTCAAGCTGTGTTACTTCTCTCTCTAAATCTGCTATGGACTCTTCGACTGAAAATTTCTGTTTAGATTGAGATGGATAGTTACTTGGCTTCTCTGTCTTTGAAGAAGATTCTTTTCGAACATGTTTCATCTGCTGCTGATCCAGCAGTTCCATCCAGTATTTCCTCGTTTCATCATAAGAACCTATATATCTATAGATTTTCCCGCCTGCGAGATAAGCTGTATCTGAAAAGCATTGATTTAAGAAATACCGGTCATGAGACACTCCAAGTACGGTGCCTTCAAATTTTTTTAGAGCCTCTTCAAGTACTTCCTGAGACTCGATATCCAAATGGTTGGTTGGCTCATCCAATATTAATACGTTAATACCTTCATGCATAAATACCGCAAGCTTCAGCCGCATTTGTTCTCCTCCGCTTAAATGCCTGATCTTTTGAAAAACATCATACCCGTAGAACATGAAAGCGGCAAGCATGTGACGAGCCTCACCCTCCGTCACTCTGATCGAATTTCGAAAATAATCGATCATCCGCTGATCACGATCCGCTCCCATTAATGGGTTTTGAGGCAAGTATCCTACCCTGATCGACGGTCCTGTTTTAATTGATCCTTCTTCAGGTTCTTCCTGTCCGAGTAATAAGCGCAATAAAGTGGACTTCCCGCTTCCATTCGTGCCCACCAGGGCTAATCGATCCCGATTTCTTAAATGAAGATGAACCCCATCCAGAATCGTCCGAGCTCCATAAGATTTTTTCACGTCATCAGCCACAAGTATATCCTTACCGGTTCTTCCCTCTGCCTGGAGAGCAAGGTTCATCTTTTTAGGATCAACAACCGGTTTATCTATTTTTTCCATACGCTCCAGGGCTTTCTCCATACTCTTTGCTTTTTTAAATAGTTTAGGATTCGGGGGATTAGCTTCATTAGCCCATTGTCTTAGCCGGCGAATAGCTTCTTTCAATTTTTTAATTTTTTTCTGCTGTTCTTGATACTGGTGAAATTCTGCCAGCAGTTTCTCTTCTTTTTGTTTCTCAAAAGAGGTATAGCTGCCTTTATAAGTTTGAATGTCTCCAGATTCTAAATCCATAATATCCGTGACCGTGTGATTAAGAAAAGAACGATCGTGGGAAATCATACACACAGAACCGTCATACTGCTGCAAGTATTCCTCAAGCCATTCAATGGCCTGTAAATCTAAGTGGTTTGTTGGTTCGTCCAGCAGTAACACACCTGGTTTTTCCAGTAGAATTCGAGCCAATCCAAGCTTTGTTTTTTCACCGCCGCTCAACTGTGAGAAGGGCTGGTCCAGAAGATCTTTTACTTTTAGACCATTAGCCACTTGGCTGATGGATGATTCAATTTCATAACCACCTGCCTGAGTAAATCTTTCTTGAATTTCTCCATATTCACTAAGAGCTCGTTCCATCTGTTCAGGGTCCAGCATCTTTTCTTCCAACTGCTGCATATCATTCTTCATTTGCAGCAAGTCTCCAAAAGCCGCTTCCAAGTAAGCTTTACCAGATGATTCCCACTCTTCAGGAATTTGTTTTAAGTACCCAACCGTTAAGTTTTTGCGGATAAACACATCGCCGCCGTCAATAGCTTCCTCTTTAGTAATCAAGCGGAATAAAGTAGATTTACCGCTTCCATTACGGCCGACCAGCCCAACTCTCTGCCCTTCATTTAATTCAAAATTAAGGCATTCAATCAGAACTCGGCCAGCGACAATTTTTTAAATATCTTTCTATGTAATAAGCTTTCTATTTTCCTCCTAAAGACAAAAAAAGCCAGAGGTCCCGTACCCTCTGACTTCATTGCGCATTGGTATAATCAGATATGAGACGTTACATTTTATTCACTATTCACCTGTAAAAATGGACAGACGTGTCCCTTTGACAGTTGAATTGTGAATAATTGCACGGCGGACATAGTTCAATTGATAGTCAAGCACATGCATTTGTAACATCGTCATACCCTCCTTTGCCTTTAGAATTAAGTTTTAGTATAAACTATATTCAGAAAATTCTCTAGTCCTGATTTCCTTCTGTGTTTTTCCCGAGCTTTTTCAACAATTCAATCGCTTGTACTTTTTCTTCATCCGTTAACCCTCCGGTAATCCGCTCTATTTGCTTCCAATGATCCGGGAAGATGTCGTTCAAAAACTCCCTGCCTTTTTCTGTAATAGAAGCAAACGTAATCCGCCGGTCGTTCGGGCATGGAATCCGTTCTAAATATTCCTTCTTTTCCAGCTTGTCTACGACATACGTAATACTGCCACTGGCTAAAAGGATCTTCTCACCAATTTTCTGTAGTGGCTGTTCTCCTTCATGATACAGCAGTTCCAGGACTCCGAATTCTGTCGGGTTTAACCCATAACGCTGGATATCATCTTTGACCAGGTCAGCTACGGATCGCTGTGCCTTCGTTAAAACGACAAATAATTTCAACGAGGGATCTTGTTTTTTCTTGTAGTATGACTCTTGTTCGCTCATAAACCTTCGCCCTTTCGTCCTTTTCTATAGATAAAGATAGTATAAGTTTAACAAAATTAAGATGTCAAACCACCATGAATTTTATATTTAACTATACCCTTTTTTGTGCATTTCTAAAAATGTGGCATAATGAAAGGGGTTAGACGCATAGAAAGCGGTGACAAAATGTGGTAAAAAATACAGGAGAGCGTGTCATTCCAGAGTACACAGATCCTATGAATAATCTGCTGCTTGAGCACGTAGCCAGATACCAGTTTTCATTATCTTATATGCAAGGCCGAGTTTTAGATTTATCGTGCGGAGCGGGGTATGGAACCCATATGATCGCAAAGCAATGCAAACATCTAATTGATGATGTCGTGGGAGTCGATATTGATCAGGAAATTATCCGTTACGCGAAAGGCACCTATTATCATCCAAAATCCAGCTTTGAAATACACGATGCCATCGACCCTTATTTATCCTCCCACCTGGGAACGTTTGATGTGATCGTCAGTTTTGAAACGTATGAACATATTAAAGAAGAAGAAAAACTTTTGCATAACTATTACCAATTACTTAATCCAGGTGGAAAACTCATCATCTCCACTCCTTTTGGCAAAGGCCGCGGAAAAGAATGCGGTTCCCCTTTTCATGTCCATCAGATTACTCCTCAAGAATTCCGGAATTTATTTACCGACTATGCTAAGCAGGAGTTTTTCTATCAGAATGGCGTGCTGATTGAGCCGCCCAGACAGGATGTTTATTATCCTCTTGGGATCGCTGTATGTGAGAAATAAAAAGCCCCGGCCTTCTCCTTGTTGGAGCAGCCGGGGCTTTTGCAGTTGGTTCTGCTTATTTTTCAGAAAAGGCATGCAGGGCATTCGGCCCGCCGCTCAAGAAAGTGAAATGATCAGGAAGCACTTCCAGATCAGCTGGAGTCTCCCCTTTAATTTCGCCGTCCATATCGATTTCCTGTGAAGAATCGACTTCAATTTTCACTTGTTTACCCTGAAGGTGATGCAATTCTTGAAAACGTTCCTCATTCGCCCATGGACGTTTCATCGTCATCAGTTCTTTAAATAATTTCAAATTGGAATTTTTAACTACGAGAACATCAAGAAGACCGTCCTGTAAGTCAATGGAAGGGACAGGAACACGGCGAGTTCCGATGAATTGTCCGTTCATCACGAGAATCATGATGGCTTCTCCTTCTAACTTTTCTCCATCTACCGTCACCGTAAATTCGAAAGGAGTTGCTTCATTCATGGTTTTTAAAGCACTCATGAAATAGCTTAATACGCCGAAACGGTTTTTACTATCTTCGTCAATATTAAATGAAGCCTGGGTTACTAATCCAATCCCCCAAAAATTGATAAAGTAATAATTATTGGTCTTTCCAGCATCTAACGTCAGTTCTTCCCCTTTAATAATTGCACGGGCCGCCTGCTGCATATTCTGAGGAGTATCCAGCACACGGCTGAAATCATTACACGTCCCTCCAGGGAGAACGCCTATTACTGGACGTCTTTCCAGGTCAGCCATGCTGTTAATTCCTTCATGGACAGTTCCATCGCCTCCCAGAATAAAGAGGACGTCCACTTCCGGTCCATAGTTTCTGCAGGCTTCCCTGAACTCATCAAGCGAATCCGTCTGGAGTACTTTTAGCTCCTTCACTTCCTGAGTCAAAATCGGTACCGTTTGCGAAAGGTTTGTTTCGAGTACATTGCTATCTTCATTTCCATTGTATATAAATAATCCGGTTTCATATCGTGCCATAAATGAGAACCTCCCTTTCTATAAACCCTACAGGTATGATTTACTAATTTATCACATTTAAAACCACGCCATGTTTCTCCAATTCTTTCACTAAAGCATGCGGTTCATCGACCGTTATGTACATTCGGTTAATTTTCCGCTTCAACCCCAAGTATAAATGAGCTTCCAATGGCTGCGATAATTCAAGAACATATTGAGGCTGCGCAGGTTCTAATCCAGCAAGTGTCATATCTAAAGCCGCCTTATCACCAGAGCATTCTTTTGCAGTGTGGATGCAGGGTCTAATTTGTCTTATTATTTCAAATGGAATGCAAATATGGAAACGAAGCCCCTTTTGCAGATATAGAGATCGACTCCCTACATGAACAGGAGCTTTTCTAATAGCCTGATAATCCCCGATTAGAAAAAGTAAAGCATACACATCGAGAAAAGTAGCCATCCAGGCTGCTGTATGACTGAATTGCATGAGCAGGACATGGACCGCAATAATTTCAATAACCATAGCATGAATAAGCATAAGGAAAACTCCAAAGTATTCACTGTTCTTATGGTAACTGAAGGTACATTCTTCTGGAGGATAACGATCCAGATGAGGAAATAATGCATAGCGGACCGCCGCTACATCTGTGGCAAGAAATCCGCTGAGTCGTTGGAAATGACCAAGGTATTTATAGGAGGCGAAAGTGATACGATTTGCTTCAAACATCCTTCTTAAAACAAACGGATGATTCACATGAGCGTCTTTGAAGCTTCTTTTCCATTTGGGGAAAGTCTTTAAGAGTAGAAAAAAGATAATAATTTCTATCCCCACCAATACAACCTCCACCACGATTACTGAATAGTTCAAGTACGCGAGACTATCCTTTGCATAAGGAGGAACAAGCCAATGAACGATAAAAAGTCCAAGCATCATCATAGGGGCAAAAATAGATACTGACGGCTTCCTTCTCAAAATAAAAAGAAATACAACTCCTGGAATGACTACCATCACGTCAACGATTGTCCCCCATACAAGCAGGGCACTCACTCGCCCCGTTATTTCTACTTTCTGCACCAGGAAGTTTGAAGATAAAATGAGAATAATGAAACCGCAACTAAAGTACAGAGACTTCTTATGGCTTAGCGAAATTTTCACACACTTCTCTCCTCAACTAACCTTACCCATCTTCCTTTATTTTACTACAGGAATAGCTGGAGTACTACTCTGCCTCCCCTGCTGGGTACGGCGGCTCCCCACTTAGTTTTGTATAAGCTATTCTGCCTGCTAATCAACTCCTTCATAGCTCCTGTTTTTTACTATTTGACTTGGAGAGAATGCGGGAAAGTTCCATATATCAGGAAGTGTCTACTTTACCGTGATCTTTTAACGTATCAACCCTTCCCGGTCCCCTTAAACTGAGCCAGAGGATAACTTTTACCACCTCGAAATTTTCTTAAAGGATGCATATAAAAAAAAAGACTGTCGAGCCTTTCCCGACAGTCTGAGGAGGAGTACTGCTGCTCCCCACTTTGGAATGTGAAAATTGCAGCTGCAATTTTATTAAAATCCTACATTGCCTCTTTAATTCCTTTCTTCACAAGCCAACGGTTAGCTGGATAGCTTGTAAGGAATCCAAGAATCATAGCAATCTGCATCATAAACCAATAACTTACGTCGGAAGGTTTCGGAGGCTCTGTGAATAATACAAAATGAACAATAGCCATCCATCCGAACATTCCGATTTCAAAAGCGAGCAAAGAAAGTGTATCCGCCTTTATCGCCTCTTTTATAGCGCTTGTAGCTCCGGCTTTTTTGTTCATAGGATAAATAGCAAAGAATTGAAATATAATACCGAAGATATAAGCAAGAATGAATTCTACAATATAATGAGCGAATAATACCGACCCTGCTATCGCTATACCTGTTAGAGCTACAAATGGAACTCCTACCGCATCCCCCAAAGTACAGCCTGCTGAGCAGTGACTGGTGGATGTAAATACTTGAGCTCCACTGCCACGGTTGTCTTCCCGGTCTATATCTTTCGCTTTGATACGTCCCCATTTAAAATAAGTCCAAATAGCTATCGGACCAAGAAACCATCCATTTATTGGCCAGACTACATTCATGATTGCCATCTGCTGCGGGTAACGTGTCACGTCAACAATAATGACCAGTGAGGAAACGAGCCCGAATGCAAGTGCTATAATTGAAATAATTGTTAAAGTATCCATCACAATTCCTCCTATATAAAATGCATTACCCCCCTTCCCTATTTTTATAAACATTCATTTTAAAAACAGTTAGCTTGCTAAATATAATTACATGGATTATAAAAAAATCTTCACACTACACCTATTACTAATAAGAACTGCATAAAACAGTTTAATAACCTGCTTTTTCTATTGAAGGTGATCTATATTCCCACAATCACCAAGCAGTCTCAATCAATTATATTTACTTCAATAATGAAATCAATTATACTGTTTTTTATTAGGGGGCTAAATAAATGAAACAAGACTTCAGCGACTCTCTAGGATACAACATCCATATGGTCTCGCACTTTATGCAAAATGTTTATAACGAAAAGCTCGGCGAGTACGACCTTACTCATTCTCAAGCGAGAGTGATCTATTTCCTGGCCACTTGCGGTCAACAATCACAAACTGCATTGCAAAAGAAACTATATATTAAAGCTTCCTCCATGAACGGAGTCATTGAATCCTTGCTTAAACACGGAAGAATTGAGAAACAAACAAGTCCTAGTGACAAACGCTCTAATTTAATCACTTTAACGAATCAAGGACGCGAACTGCATAGCACTATTCAGGAAATTATTCGAAAGATTGAAATTCAGGCAACAGAGGGTCTTTCTGAAGAAGAACAGAAGATTATGGTTACGTGGCTTAAAAAGGTCCAGAAGAATATGAAGCCCTCTGTAGAAAGAAGGAGTGACCAGCAATGAAAGAACAGAGCCAGCGTTTAGGTACTCAGCCAATACCAAAGCTTCTTGCTAACTTGTCCATCCCCGCTATGATCGGCATGTTTGTTATGGCTTTATACAATGTGGTCGATACCCTGTTTATAGCAAGAGGAGTCGGTATCCTTGGGGTATCTGGCGTGAGTATTGGTTTTCCGGTCATGATGATTATGATGGCAGTTGCAGCCGCTGTAGGAATCGGGGGAGCCTCCGTTATTTCAAGAAGACTCGGGGAGAGCAAGCCGGAAGAAGCTAACCAAGTATTTGGAAATGTGTTATTTACCATACTCATTATCAGCGTATTTGGTTTTATTAGTGCTTTCACTGTTCTGGAACCGCTGCTAAAACTTTTTGGAGCTACAGAAAACATTCTGCCATACGCAAAGGATTACCTGTTTCCTATTCTGCTGGGCACATTATTCTTTTCCTTTGCTTTTACCACCAATAACATTATAAGATCCGAAGGTAATTCACGCTTTGCCATGATCACCATGATCATACCTGCTGTGTTAAATATCATTCTTGATCCCATTTTTATTTTCGGACTGGACATGGGTGTTAAAGGGGCTTCGGTCGCTACTGTAATCTCACAGGGGACGGTAAGTGTGGTTGTACTTTACTATTTCCTTAGCGGTAAATCCTCTTTAAAGATTAAGCTTCCTTTTTTACGGCCTCACTTGAAAGTACTTAAAGAAGTTATCACCATCGGAATGCCCGCTTTCATCCGCCAGGTATCAGGGAGCGGAATGATGATTGCCATCAACTTTATGCTTATTAAATTTGGAGGAGAATTTGAGGTAGGTGTGTTCGGCATCGTCCAGAAGCTTTCCATGTTTACAATTATGCCAATGATTGGTGTCCTGCAGGGCATGCAGCCTATTATTGGATATAATTACGGTGCTAACAACTATGATCGATTAAAAGAGACCATTCTGCTCGGCATGAAAATTGTTACCATAATATCGTTTGGGATCTTTGCCATTATGATGATCTTCCCAGAAGGACTCATGCATATCTTTACGGGAGATGCCTCTACGATTGAAGCCGGAGCTTATGCGATGCGAATTATGTTTGCCCTCGCCATGCTAATTGGAGTTCAAGTTGTTAGCGGCGGTCTTTATCAGGCACTTGGGATGGCGAAACCTGCGATGATTTTGTCCATGGCCCGCCAGGTGTTATTCTTAATCCCGCTTGTTTTGATTCTTCCGTATTTCTTTGGTGTTTCCGGTGTATGGCTTGCCTTTCCATTAGCTGATCTTATGGCTTTTCTACTTTCTATTATCTTTCTATACAAGGATAGGGATTTGTTCTTTAAAACAAAGAAAGAGACGCCTCCCTATGAAACCGCCCCGACATCCTTGTAAACGAAAAACACGACGTCCTTTGACGTCGTGTTTTTTATTAAGGGG
>NZ_JBAPTY010000104.1:0-4832 GCF_049282395.1 Halobacillus sp.
GCAATAATTTGACCAATAATTAGTTGAATCAGTAAGTCATTGCTCAACGCTTCCTGCATTGGAACATAGGTTTCCAGTCCCCAAACCATGAAAGATAGAGCAAAGCTAGCATAGATGGTTTTCGCTCCAAATTGAAAACCTAAGAATATAAAACCAACAATAAACAGAACGATATTTAAGCAGATCATTATCATTCCTAAAGATAGATCAGGGATAACTTTATTCAAAACGATTGATAAACCACTGACTCCCCCGGTCGCTAAATCGTTTGGGGAAAGGAAAAAGTGAACATTAACCGCTACGCATAAAGCACCTATATTCATCATTAGAAAGGACCATATTTTTTTAAGCATCAGTAAGCCTCCTTTATTTAAAATATTGAAAAATATTGTCGAACGAATGAATAGTACAATCGGGATTATAGAGCCCTTTTTTGCGTTTGTAAACAGCTTTGATTGTAAAAAAATATTTTATTTTATGTAAGCGATTGAAGCTGAAATATTCACAATTTTTACTTTTTCAATCTTACCTTCTGCTCTTTATATCTAAGTCAAATTTCCTGACTTTATATTTACAATTAAGAGTTTCAGCCCGATATAAAAAAGAAAGAAAAAGCCACCAATAAAATAAACCACTGCATAAATATGCAGTGGTTCAGGACGAGGTCAATTCTTTTAATGATTATTTTATTTAGGCAATCTAACGGTTACCGTCGTTCCTTCTCCCTTTTGACTTTCATACGACATCGTGCCATTAAGATCAGATACGATTTTCTTAGTAACCATAACACCTAACCCTGTTCCTTTTTCTTTGGTAGTAAAGAATGGCTCCCCGATTTTGGCCAGTTCCTGAGGGGTCAAGCCAGGACCTTCATCACTAACGGAAATCGTTAGTTCATGACTCGATAACTCCGCATCGATCACTACTTTCCCGCCATCCATCACATCAATTGCGTTTTTAATTAAATTGATGAGGATTTGATTCAGACGCTTTGGTTCCGTATCGATTTCTTCATCTAAGCCTTTCTGATGAAATACAAGCTTCACACCTTTATCCTTCGCTTCCTGTTCTAGTAAACGAATGACGTAAGAAACAATATGTGCTGGAGCTACTTGTTCTAATTGGATAGATGATTTTGGTTTGGACAACATCATGAAATCTTGCACAATTGCTTCAATCCGGTTCACTTCATCCAGAATAATATCTTGATAATTATCCCTTAATTCTGGATTAGCCGCTCCAATTTGCAGGAATCCTTTTATTGCCGTCAAAGGATTTTTAATCTCATGAGCAATTCCAGCTGACATTTGAGTAATAGTAGAAAGCTGCTGGGATTTTTCTTTCAACTGCTCCATTTCTTTAAACTCAGTTACGTCCTCATGAATTCCTATCACGTAATCGGTTCCGTTATTTTCTACCGGAAACCCTCTAGTCCGTATCCATTTCTCTTCGCCATTACTGCTTTTCACCCGATATTCTACTTGATCCTTTGTGGTGCGCATCATCTTCATAGACTCTTCGACTTTTGAATGATCCGCCTCATTAATCACGCGTAGGATAATGGAAGGGTTCGAAAAAGCTTCACGGCGGGAGATTCCAAATAAATTTTGGAAAGAAGGACTGATATAATGGATTTCATTAAACTGAGGATCACAAATCCAAAAGACATCTTTAATATTGTTAGCAAGTAATGCAAATCGTTCCTCTGAATCTTTTAAAGCTTGAAGCTGCTTTTTATATTGAGTGATATCCTGGGCAAAAACTGTTATTCCAAGCTCTGTTGGATGGACTGTCATCAGCACCATCGTATTTGTCCTTTGAATGAAGCCTTCGAATTCACACGTCTCCTGGGTTTCCATTGCCCTTAAATAATGCTGAAAAAAATTATAATATTCATTGATAGGATAAACATCCCATAACTTACGATTACAATTTTGTTCAAAAGAAATGCCGGTGATTTCTTCCATCTTCTGATTGGCATAGTTGATCTCCCAATTGTGGCTGATAATAGCTAACCCGTGAGGAAACTTATCTACCAGATGGGTCATTCGATGTTTCAACTGTGAATTCTTAGAAGTTGAATAACGGATGCTCTTTTTTTTCTGTCTTTCAGCTAAAGTGCCTTTAAAAGGTCTCTCAGGGTACACCTGTTCATCTTCCTTGGCCACACGAAAAGAACCTTCTGGGTTAAGCTTCTCAGTTCTAACTCTCTCTTTTAAAGAAAACGCAATCTGACCGTTAGTTAAATGAACCATTTTACAATCCCATGGTCGTAAGGTGTTCCCGTTGTTCACCTGCAGGGATATGTCACGTAGTCCTTCTGTTAATAACTGGTGTAAAACACGCTGCAAAGTATTTTGACTGGATGAAGGGAAGGATTGAAGCCATTCGGTGAATGATAACTCAACATCTTCCAGATCAAATGTCCTTTGCATCTCAGGATTGAGTATAACCTTCTGAAGACGCAAATCGAGCAAGCAGGCAGGTGTGCCATTCATACTAAGGACATCCAGAATTTCATTACTATGGACTTGGTCAGAATACCTCTCTCTTATCACCAATATTAAGACCTCTTTTCCTTTACCGTTCAAGATTTTCCAATACGTGTATTATTATAACGCATCAAAGGAAAATTTTGAATATTTTCAAACAATTATTCTTAAATTTCAGGATTTTATTATCTTTACATTTTATTTAATTAAAATTGATATTATGACTTTATTCTACTTTATTTATTATTCAATACTTCTCCATAAAGTTAGAGAAGCGTAGCTTTGATAAGGAGGCCAGCTTTCACTGAACGATTCCATCTGTTCTTTGGAGGGCTTATCTTCCAATTTAAAATAGGATTTTAGCGCATTTTGTATACCGATATCTGCTTTAGGAAGTAGATTTTCTCTTCCCACCCCGAACATCAACCAATTTTCAGCTGTCCACGGGCCAATACCTCTAATTTTAACAAGATGCTTCATTACCTCTTCGTCTGCCTGACGGGCTAACCACTCCAGATCTAACTCACCTTCAACTATTTTACGGGAGGCATCGATCACGTATTCAGCCTTCCTCTGGCTGAATTGAAGTTCTCTCAGATGTTCGTAAGGGACTTCAGCAACGGTTTCAGGTTCTGGATAAAACCAAACGCCGTCCTTTTGGTACCCCAGTCGTTCGACAAATCGAGTGCTCAGCGTATGAGCAAATTTCATATTTAATTGCTGATGTATAATGACTTTAACTAAGGAGTCGTACAAATGAAAGTCCTTAACGATAGGTGTGCCCGGATAAGTTGAAAATAAATCTTCCAGGTTGGTATTATGAAAGTGGCTTTGCACCTTTTCAAGATTACGATCCCATTGAAATAAGTCACGTACGTGCTGAATCAATGCTTCTTTAGCCTCTTCATCTTCACTGGAAATACTAAAGGATGGACGGGCAGTGGTACCTTGGGCCTGTACTCGGACTACATGGGAACCGTTCTTCAGCTTCACAGGAACATCTACCCACCGCTCCTCTTGATCCAACTTATTTAAAGGGTCATATGACCATCTCTGCAATGTATAATCGAAATCATAATAACTATTTGATGTAAGTATCTCTTCCCACACCTCTGTAACCTCCTTCGTTCCAATTGATCCATTATAATGTGTTTCCTTACCTTTTCCCTTCTCCATCAAAGACTAATCTGAATTTAACATTCCCTGCTAAAGTCGTTTCGAAATAAAGCCTTACACAATGGGTATTATAACTGAAAAAATAACGTGGATCTCAAACAGATCCTTTAATAACAGACTCTGTTAACCGTTATTGTTGAACTTTTCGGAAGTAGATTATTGAACTAAAGTGCAGGATTGTGTAAGACTCGATTTCGAGATATCGAGTTACTGTGAAGGTCCTGCGGGGAACGACTCGCTTTCCGGCCCTGCACAACGCAGGGTCGTTCGACGTTGCCACAGGACGTGGCGATCTTAGTCGAACATCCCCTGTGCTGAGCTTCCTCAGGCTTCGCCTTCCGGGATCTCACCGATCATGTTCATCCCGCAGGAGTCTTCGCCGTTCCCTTCCGCCCCTTTGCGATCATGGAGAGCTCGAAATTTTCTGAATAAACACCTTCCAATAAACAAGGGTTATAATCCACCCTGAGTTTTAATGGTTGTTTACGTGTAGGAACCCTGTTATAGAAGCATTTGAGGCAGATGCAGTTTGGCTCCTGTCTCCTATAGCAGGATCCGTTCACTAGATATCGTTGGGGCTGCGAAGGAAACGACGAGACTCCCACGGGAGAAGGAGCTAGGCGAGACCCCGCAGGGACGGAGTCTTTTTATTATGGTGGTAAATATTACATGTATGTGAAACAAATGTAATATCTGATAACTGATTGTTGTCATCCTGTTATTGAGATAAAACGATGAGGTGTTAAGGTAGGAGATGTGATTTTAAACAGAGGCGATCATCTGTTTAGCAAATAAGGAGGCAATTACCATGAAAAAATCCATTCTTTCAATAGCAGCAACTTTTGCAATTATAGGCACAACAACCATTACCGCAAGTGCAAGTGAAGTAGTCGTAGATAAAGGAGACACCCTTTGGGGCATTGGCCAGGACAATGGAGTTTCCGTGGAACAGCTTATAGACGCAAACGATTTATCATCTCACCTGATCTTCCCGGATCAGACTCTTACAATTAACGGTGAAACAGACGATCAAGCAGAAGAAAACAACGAAGAACAGTCAGAAGCTAATGAAGTCCAAGCTTCTGGATCTGACGATTCTTCTGGTGAAGAGGTAGCCAAAACGTTGACGATGGAAGCTACCGCATATACGGCATTCTGTGAAGG
>NZ_JBAPTY010000105.1:0-37130 GCF_049282395.1 Halobacillus sp.
AAAAACGACTGTGGTGGAACTTGGAATAACAAGAAACCATACCGAGATGCTGATGTCTCAATTTGGAATTAATATCAATGTAGAAGGTTCTAGGATTACTATAGACGGAGGTCAACAGCCTACAGCTTCTAATCTTAGAGTACCTGGGGACATTTCTTCTGCAGCATTCTTTATTGTTGCCGCTGCCATAAGTTCAAACAGTTCGCTCACAATAAAAGACGTTGGTCTTAATTCTACTAGAGATGGAATAATTAAGGTGATGAAACATATGGGCGCTTCTGTGGACGCTAACATACATTCTTATGTAGGCGATGAACCGGTCGGTGATATTCAAATTAAGTCTTCTCCTTTGAAAGCTGTCAGAATTGAAGGTGAAATGATTCCGAATTTAATTGATGAAATTCCAATCGTTGCCCTGGCAGCTACGCAGGCAGAAGGGACTACTGTTATAAAAGATGCTCGTGAATTAAGGTATAAAGAAACCGATCGAATTGCAGCAGTCGTGAATAATTTAAGAGCAATAGGGGCTCATATAGAACCGCAGGAAGATGGAATGATTATCCATGGGCCGACTCCACTAAAAGGAGGAAAAGTCGATTCATTTGGGGACCATAGAATCGGCATGATGGGAGCGATCGCCTCCCTCGTTTGTGATGCTCCAGTTACGATTGAGGACAAAGAGTGTATTAATATTTCTTACCCGACTTTTTTTGACCATTTAAATCAACTGACCAATTAAATAGTTTTCATAGTTTTCAGTAAGCTCTCATACGATATAAAAAGCCTGATGGAGGTTTGAATCGTATGGGAGCTTATTGGTTTAGTGCTTATGTAGAGAAAGAGGGTGGAGGAGAGGTAGAGGAACGGTTGGTTTATGGAGAGAAGTTTGTTCGTAATCATTCAGGAAGCAAACCTTATGTTCATATGAATACGGATGATCTCTTTGTAACACCTGGGTATGTAATGATTGATAACTTTGAGCCAATTTCCTTTAGTTCTACTCCGGAAGAAACAGCTGGGAATTACATAAAAAGAGGGTGTTCACTACTTCTTATTCAACACCTAGTGACTAGCATACGCCACTATCGTCGGCTTTATGACGAATATTTAAATAAATTATCCGGAATTCCAGTAAACTATATGGTGGTTCCAGTCATAAACGCTAAGCTTATCAAAGCTGAGATGGTCCGATTTTTTGCTAGAAAAGGATGCCCCTTTTTATGTATTGAAGTGGATTTGATCAATGACTTGAAAAATGTACCCTGGGAATGGCTGGTCCAGGCTCAGGCGTACAAGAGAATTCCGCTGACTATCCGTGTCAAAGATTCTGAAAATACGTCGAACAACTATTCAGAATTATGGTCTTCACTTAGTAAGCAGTATGGTATCATTAAGTTATCAGAGTTACAGGATGATGAAATAGTTTCGTTTCAAAATCTAAAGGATAGTGGGATTTTTCCCAGTCGAGGTCGTTTAACAGCAGGTGGGCAGGCTGATTATAATTTGTTTTGGAAAACTCAACATTCTTTGATTGATGAACAGGAGAAATTCATTTATCATAACCCTGTTCCAAATGTAACGATTATGAATGGGCAGGTTAAACAGGTCAATCAAACCTTGGTTGACCGTAAACCAGGCACGCATATTCAAGTGAAACTTCACAAGCATTTTGTTTAACAGAGAAAGGATGTCATCATGGAGGAAATACAAAAAGCAATTCGTCAGATGGAAGCCCATAAGACGGAAGATGCAATAGAAACTCTAACACAATATTTACCACATGCGGATGAAGAAGAGCGCTTTACCATTGCAGAACTCTACATTCAGTGGGGAATGATGGATGAAGCGAAAATGGTTCTTCAGGAACTGATTCAACGCTATCCAAAAGAGCAGGAATTGAAAGTGATGATGGCAGAAATTCATATCGATTTAGGGGAAGATGATGAAGCGATAGAACTATTGAATCAATTCGGTCCAGAAGATGAAGATTATTTGCAGGTACTCGTTCAATTAGCTGATTTATACCAGGCTCAAGGGTTATACGAAGTAGCTGAGCAAAAGTTATTAACTGCTAAGCAAGTAGAACCTAATTCAGCCATTATAGACTTTGCTTTAGGCGAGCTGGCTTTTTCAAATGGTGAATATTCAAAGTGTGTTCCTTATTACGAGAACGCTATGCATCACCAGCCGGTTATAGGAGATATAGAAGTAGCTACGCGTTTGGCAGAAGCGTATGCAGCCAATGGAGAATTTGAACAATCACTCGAATACTACCAAAATGTGGAAGAAGAGAATCCGGATGTAATGTTCCGCTATGGTTTTGTTGCTTTTCAAGCAAATCGTAATGATATAGCCATTAAGGTATGGGAACAGTTGATCGAAAAAGATCCTTATTTCCATTCGGTTTATCCTCACCTGGCACAGGCTTATGATTCAGAAGGTATGCCTCAGGAAGCCCTGGATATGGCTAAGAAAGGTCTGGCAAAAGATGAATTTAATAAAGAACTCTATCATCTTGCCGGTACGTTAACTCACAAACAAGGAAACAAAGATGAGGGTTACAGGCTGATGAGGGAAGCTGTAGCACTGGACCCAGGCTATAAGGAAGCGGTTTTATTCCTGATAGAGAACTTTAAAGAAGATGCTGACTATGAAGCGGTTATTGAACTTATTAATCAGTTGATCTCTCTTGGAGAGGAAGACCCTAATTACCTTTGGGAACTTGCCCAGGCTTATGAAGAGGAAGAGCAGTTTAAAGAAGCTTATGAGCAATATCAGCAGGCTTACCCTTCATTAAAAGAAGATACAGCATTCTTAAAAGCCTATGGATACTTTCTGATCGAAGAAGGCCGTATGAAGGAAGGACAGGAAGTATTTAGAGAATATTTAGCAATTGACCCTGCGGATACAGAAATTGAAGACTTTTTGGCGAGGCTTATGGAGCAAGAATGATTTGAATAATGAGGCGCGGGAGGGGCGCATATGCAAACACCTATATCTGTTGATGAAAAGAAAGACTTCGTTCGGTGGTTTCTAAATCATTATCAATTAAAGAAACGTGAAAGTGTATGGATCCTTAATTATTTAATGAATCATGAATCCTTACTTTCCAGTGTTCATTTTGTTCAGGAAGTGAAGTTCTGTCCTAGAGGTATGGAAATCAGCGCTCAAGGTGTATCCGATCCCCCATTTCGATTTTATAAAGGGCAAGTTATGACGAATGATGCTGAGAAATCGTTCCACGATTTGAGGATGAATCAAGATGAACCCGTTTATATTCAAATGAATTTCGATAATGCTCAGCAAAGTTCGAAATACGCTCTTGTATTAGAGGAAAACCCTTACCTTCCTAAAGATTATTATTTGAATGAGCGCGATAAAAACGAAGCGGAACGATTGCTGTCATTAAGTCTTCTTAAACACAGACAAAAAGAGTTGGAAGGGAAAATTGATACTGCTTTAATTGATGGCGAACGAGATAAATTTAAAGAATTGTGTAATGAATTAAGCAGTCTGAAACAGGATTTAAATACCTTCTTATAATATGCACTAGTCAGGAGCATTTTTTATCGCTCCTGACTTTTATTTTTTCGACAATCTAGTACAATAGAGAGAAGAAAGGCAGGAGATGATAGCCCGTGAGATGGACAGAGAAAGATATCAAACAATACTTACCTGAGAAAGAATATATTGATACTTTATTAATTCCAATGATTCCTTTTAACCCAGCATCTGATCAAATGATGGGCAAACAAGCGTTTCAAAGGGAAATCAATCAGATTTTTACCAGTCTGATTGAAAAAGAATATAGGGGACGAATATTTTTAGCTCCAGAGTATTATTACATAAGCGGAGCGGCAGAGACAGAAGTATCACGATTGAATAGCTGGATCAGTCAGTTTAGAAAACAACCTTTTACGCACGTTTTTCTTCTCACTTTTGATGCTAAATGGAAAAAATACGAGGATGAACTCACTGGAAAATTGTTGTGGGTTCCAGCAATTCAAAGTGGAAATATCCAATCTACAGAAACGCAATCATTTGTGAAAGAACAAGCTGGACAAATTAGTGAACTTATCCAGGCATACTGGTAATAGAAAAGTTATGACAAGCCTTGATAATTTATTGACCGCGCCTTGAGATTGCGCTATCATGGTAATGTCCTAGTAAACTGTGTGTAAAATATCCATGTCATATGGATTACAGCATAGAGGGGGGAAAAGAATGAGCGATAAAAAACGAGTATCCCGTCGTCAATTTTTGAACTACACACTGACTGGTGTAGGCGGCTTCATGGCAGCCGGAATGCTTGCACCAATGGTTCGGTTCGCAATTGATCCAGTATTGCAAACCAAAGAAGCCGGAGAAATGCACTCCGTTGCATCTGTTGATGAGATCACTAATGAACCAACAAGGGTGGAATGGACCATTGACCAGGTTGATGCTTGGTATGAATCAGAGGTTCAGAAAACAGCCTGGGTGTACAGAAATGAAAATGATGAGATTGTGGCACTTTCTCCGATCTGTACCCATTTGGGTTGTACGGTAGACTGGGCGTCCAACGAGGAATACCCACACCAATTCTACTGTCCATGTCACGGTGGACGTTATACCAAGGATGGAGTGAACGTTAAAGGAACACCTCCTACAGCGCCACTTCCAGTGTATGAACACAAAGTTGAAGAAGGCATGCTTTACCTTGGAGAAGCACAATCTAGAAAGGGGGCGTAACTCATGCTGCAAAGACTTTATGACTGGGTGGACGAGCGTGTAGATATTACACCATTGTGGCGTGATATCGCCGACCACGAGGTTCCAGAGCATGTCAACCCAGCCCATCACTTTTCAGCTTTTGTTTATTGTTTTGGTGGACTGACTTTTTTCATTACAGTCATTCAAATTTTGTCAGGTATGTTTCTGACCATGTACTATGTACCAGATATTGAGAATGCTTGGAAATCCGTTTATTATTTACAAAGAGAGGTAGCATACGGTCAAATCGTCCGCGGCATGCACCACTGGGGAGCGAGTCTTGTTATCGTAATGTTATTCTTACATACGTTACGGGTATTCTTCCAAGGCGCATACAAGAAACCTCGAGAGCTAAACTGGGTAATCGGAGTTCTGTTGTTCTTCGTTATGCTTGGTCTTGGTTTCACAGGGTACCTGCTTCCATGGGATAACAAAGCATATTTCGCTACTCAAGTAGGTCTTGAGATTGCTGCTGCAACACCATTTATAGGAGATGCGATACGAACGTTACTTGCGGGTGATCCATCGATCGTTGGGGCGCAAACCCTTACACGTTTCTTTGCGATCCACGTTTTCTTCTTGCCGGCCGCTTTGTTCGGATTAATGGCCTTTCACTTTATCTTAATCCGTAAACAAGGAATTTCCGGTCCACTATAAAATGTAAGTTAAAAAAGGAGGGAAAGCTGTGCATAGGGGAAAAGGGATGAAGTTCGTCGGTGACTCTCGAATTACCGCCGAATCTAAAGCCAATTTACCAAAAGACTACTCAGAGTATCCAGGCCGTACCGAAGCATTCTGGCCAAACTTCCTTCTGAAGGAATGGCTGGTAGGGTCCGTGTTTCTAATCGGTTTCCTTATTCTGACTGCTGCTCACCCGTCACCTTTAGAGCAACAGGCAGACCCAACCAACGCAGGTTATATTCCATTGCCTGACTGGTATTTCTTATTTCTATACCAATTTTTGAAATATGAATTTGCGGGTGGGGAATTTATTGTACTAGGTGCAATTGTTATGCCAGGACTGGCTTTTGGAGCTTTACTACTAGCTCCGTTTCTTGATAGAGGTCCTGAACGCCGTCCACATAAAAGACCGATTGCCGTTGGATTAATGCTTATTGGATTTATTGCTACCTTCTGGCTGACCTATGAATCGGTTCAACACGCTGACTATGAAACACGTGCTGAAAAATACGGGGTAAACGTAGAAGCTGTAGAATCAGAGATCGATAAGTCAGGCGAAGGATACGCTCTTTACGAAGCGAACTGTTTAAGCTGTCATGGTGACTCTTTACAGGGACAAGGGAATTATCCATCTTTAATTGACTCCCAGAAATCTGTAGATGAAATTAAAGATATTGCTGTAAATGGAATTGGGCAGATGCCGTCAGGTGTCTTTGGCGGCTCTGATGAAGAATTGCAAGTATTAGCTGAATATATTGCTAACGCCGGCTCAGGCGGAGGCGAAGGTTCAGGAGAAGGTTCTTCTGAAGGCGAAGGATCCGGTGAAGGTTCAGGAGAAAGCTCTTCTGAAGGTGAAGGATCTGGCGAAGGTTCAGGAGAAGGTTCTTCTGAAGGCGAAGGATCTGGTGAAGGTTCAGGAGAAGGTTCTTCCGAAAGTGAAGGATCAGGCTCAAGCGAATAAGTTTTTGATTATAGCCGCGCTCTAGGAGCGCGGCTTAATTTATATAGGGGGAGACAAAGTTGAAAGAATTAGTTTCCTATATACTCACAAATCGTGGGTTTTTGATCTTACTATTTATCGTCAATCTTCTTGGGACAATCTATGGATATATTTGGTATGGTAGTCAGTTAGCGGTTACAGAATTTAAGTTTTTAATATTTGTGCCTGACAGCCCCACGGCCAGCCTTTTTTTTACAATTTTCTTAGGTTTTTATATTTTTAATCGGAATGTCCCCTATATTGAGGCACTTGCTCTTATAACTCTTCTAAAATATGGACTATGGGCAGTGGTTATGAACGGGCTAACTTTCGCGGAATTTGGCAGTCTTCCCTGGACAGGTTATATGCTTATCGTGTCTCATGCTGCTATGGCATTCCAGGGTCTATTATATGCTCCGTTTTATTCTATACGGACGAGACATATCCTTGTTGCAGCCATATGGACACTGCATAATGATGTCATTGACTACGTTTTTGAACAGATGCCTGTTTACCCTGCGATTATGAAGTATATGGATCAGGTCGGGTATTTTACATTTTGGTTAAGCCTGGGATGTATAGCGGTGGCCTATATCGTTTCACAGAAGACTCAATCGGTCTAAATTCTGTCCTTTCATCATAGACTCTCTATAAGACTTTTTAAGAGAGGGGAGAAGTGGAATGGGACGGGCAATATTGATCTTACTATGTTCCGTTATTTTCACACTCACACCGATGAATAAGCATCTTTACCTATCTGGACATTCAGAGGATTGGACAGCCTTTTTCTTGCAGTACAAGCTTCTTATACAGGATGGAAAATACGAGTTAGCAAGCAAAGCCTTGAATAACCGCAGGACCGAATTGGAAAACTATTTGGAAAGCCTCTCCCCTCAAAAAGAGGAGATTGGGAAAGAGTTGCTCCAATCAGTGTTGACTGGTAAGCAGGCAGCTAATTCAGCTGATGCTGACCGATTGTATGTATTTATTGAAACGGTAAATCCAACGAGCTATCTGGAAAATATAAATAACCTCGTCTTTAACTATAAAAAGAGTCTGGATGCTGATTCTTACCTTACAGATGAAGAACTTCAAAACGAATGGGAGAAAGTTGTCCCAAGCCTTTTAACGTATTATTCTTATGAACAATTAATCCCTATTGGTGAACAACTATCGCAACTTTCAGATGGAGATTCCTATCAAATCCGTGAGACCATGGCAGTGGAATTGGATCAGCTGCCTGAAGCCTTGCCTGCTTTAAGTGGGGAAGCATTATTATGGACGGTATTGCTTATTGGAGGTACAATATTAATAACGTTGGCTTATGTGGCTGTTAGGAAATATCAAGCCATTGCCACTGTGAAAGGATCATTTAAGAGAGAAAATAGTTGATTTTTTCAGCTGGTTTGACTAAAATTGACCTAAGAACTTTATTTACATCCAAGACGGAGGAATGAACCATGATGAGTTTTATTCTTTACTTTGCCCTGATTTTAATTATTCCGATATGGGCTCAGTCAAAAGTAAAGAGCACCTACAAAAAGTATTCAAAAGTAGCTATTTCCTCATCCATGTCAGGAGCGGAAGTAGCTAGAAAAATATTAGATGATAACGGTCTGTTTAATGTAGCTGTAGAAGAAGTCAGAGGGCAGCTATCTGATCATTACGATCCTCGCTCTAAAGTTGTACGCTTATCTACAGATAATTTCCATGGGCGTTCGGCTGCCGGAGCTGCCGTTGCCGCGCACGAGGTAGGCCATGCGATCCAGGATGCTCAGGACTATGCGTTTTTACGTTTCCGCAGTGCGCTTGTACCAGTTGCGAGCTTCGGGTCAAACATCTCTATTTTCTTAATTATTGGTGGAGCTCTTCTTCAAATGACCGGCTTAATTTTTGCCGGAATTGTATTCTTTGCCTTTGCTGTGCTTTTCCAGCTGGTAACTCTACCCGTTGAGTTTGACGCTTCTAATCGAGCAATGACTCAGTTGGTGTCTACTGGAGTTATTAGAAATGAGGAAGAACGTCCGACGAAGAAGGTATTGAATGCTGCGGCTATGACTTATGTAGCTGGTGCGCTTGTAGCTCTAGCTGAACTGCTTCGCTTCATTTTCATGTTTTTTGGAATGGGAGAAGAATAATATAAAGTTATGCCCCGCCTCTCAATGGATGCGGGGCATTTTTTATGGAGTGATTTACATTCTAGTCCCTGATTGGGTTTTTATTTTCATCCAGCGTGAAACCTTCCCCCATTACGTCATGAACGTGACTGACGGCTACAAAGGCATGGGGATCTATGTGATCAATAATGGTTTTTAGGCGAACAATTTCGTTCTTGCCAATTACGCAGTAAAGAACGTCTCTTTTTTCACCTGAGAAAGATCCGCGTCCTTCGAGTATAGTAATGCCGCGATCCATTTCCTGCATAACTTTTCTGGAAATTTCATCACTTCTACCAGAGATTATGGTTGTACCGCGTGCGGCGTAGGCTCCTTCCTGAATAAAATCGATAACCTTAGCGCCGATAAAAACGGCTACAAGTGTGTACATACCTTTAATTGGGTTTAAATAAGTAATAATAGAAACAAAAATAACGACCGCATCAAATACAAACATGGCTCGTCCCATACTCCAGCCTAAGTATTTATTGATGAGGCGAGCAATGATATCCACGCCTCCTGTCGTTCCGCCGTACCGAAAGATAATGCCTAAACCTACTCCAATAAAGACACCTGCAAATAAAGAAGCTAACGTGAGGTCAGATGATAAATTAAATTCAATCATATAAATCTGGGAAACTCTAATAAATAAGGATACAGCAAGGATTCCAATTAATGAATAAAGGAATGTATTACGACCGAGTATCCTCCATCCTATGATTAAAACTGGGATATTGAGAATGATATTCATAAGGGCTGGATCCCAGTTAAATAAGTATAAAAGCAGTAATGTAATCCCAGTAAATCCTCCCTCACCGAGTTCATTTTGAATGTTAAAATGAACAAGACCAAATGAAAAAATAGCAGAACCAATTAAAATGAATAAAATGTTTTTAAGACGCAATCCGAATATTTTAATGACTGCTCACCTCCATAAATGTCATACGTTTCTCATTATAGAGTTTTCTTAATGAACAGGCAATTCTAAGTTTTTAGTTAAAAAATTTGTCAAATCGCCCCCTTTTGGCTACCATTTATAGAGATGCTACAGTAAAAAGGGAGCGGATAACGTGAATTATACTACAGAAGATATCCAAAAGCGGGTGGACAAATACATATCCCAGTTTAAGGAGGGCTATTTTTCTCCATTAAGTTTACAAGCCAGGCTTACTGAAGAAGTTGGTGAAATGGCTCGTGAAATCAACCATCATTATGGAGAGAAGCAAAAGAAATCGACAGAGAAAAACAAAGCGTTAGAAGAAGAATTAGGAGACGTCCTTTTTGTCTTAACTTGTTTTGCCAATTCTTTGGACATGGATTTATCGGAAGCATTCGAACAATCGATGAGTAAGATTGAAACACGAGACAAAGACCGTTGGACACGGAAAGAAGGAGAGAGTTCAAATGAGCAATAATATTAAGGTGATAGTAGCTGGACCTCGGGGTAAAATGGGGACAGAAGCTCTGAAATTAATTGAAAAAGAAGAGAACTTAACGCTCGTTGCCTGTTTAGACCGTAAAAACGGAGGAAAAAATGTTGTCGAAATAGATAATCTGCCAAACCTGGATGCACCTATTTTTGAGGATCCTGAGAAGTGTCTGAGTGAAATAGAAGCGGATGTGCTAATTGATTTAACAACTCCTGAAAATGGTTATAAGCACACAAAACTTGCCCTGGAACATGGTGTGCGTCCTGTTGTAGGAACTACAGGATTTACACCCGAACAATTAGAGGAATTGAAACAGCTCGCGGAAGAAAAACAAATTGGCGCTGTGATCGCTCCTAATTTCGCGGTAGGGGCTGTCCTAATGATGCAATTCTCTAAATGGGCCGCTAAGCATTTTCCAAACGTCGAAATCATTGAAAAACACCACGATCAGAAATTAGATGCTCCTTCTGGTACAGCTATTAAAACCGCTGAGCTCATTAGAGAAGTCAGAGAAAGTCATCATCAAGGTCACCCTAATGAAACGGAAAATTTAGCTGGTGCCCGCGGTGCAGACTCTGATGGAATGAAAATCCATAGTATGCGCCTTCCCGGATTAATTGCTCACCAGGAAGTTGTTTTTGGAGGACTTGGGCAGACACTTACAATTAAACACGATTCCCATCATCGTGAGTCATTTATGAGTGGTGTTAAATTAGCCACTGAAAAAGTCATGCACCTGGAAGTCCTGGTGTATGGTCTTGAACACTTATTAGACTAAAAGGGAGACGGAACGATGAATATTGCGTTAATCGCTCATGATAAGAAAAAAACGGATATTATACAGTTTGCTATAGCTTATAAAGAAACATTACAGAACCACCAGCTGTTTGCTACAGGAACGACCGGAAAACGCATCGCTGATGCATCAGGTCTTCCCATTACTAAATTTTTATCAGGCCCTTTAGGAGGAGATCAGCAAATAGGAGCGAAAATCGCTGAAGATGAAATGGATATGGTTATTTTCTTTCGTGATCCTTTAACTGCCCAGCCTCATGAGCCGGATATCAGTGCCCTGCTTCGTTTGTGTGATGTTCATCAGATTCCGCTTGCCACTAACCTGGCTGGAGCTGAAATACTCATTCACGCTCTCGATCGCGGCGATTTGGAGTGGCGAAAGATCATTAGAGAACAGAAGAAAGAGCAGGAGTGATCATATGGCTAAAATAGGAATTACCTGCTACCCTACAGTAGGGGGCTCAGGCGTGATCGCGACAGAACTTGGCAAGCTACTGGCAGAAAAAGGGCACGAGATTCATTTTGTAGCTTCCCAAGTTCCTTTTCGGTTAAATCGAGTTTATCCAAATATCTATTATCATGAAGTAGAAGTCAGTAACTATCCGGTTTTTCAGCATCCCCCTTATGATCTTGCGCTAGCTAATAAAATGGCTGAGGTCATAAACAGAGAAGAACTGGATATTCTCCATGTGCACTATGCTATGCCTCATGCTATCTGCGCTATTTTAGCTAAACAAATGGCTAAACGTGATGTGAAAATCATTACAACTCTTCACGGAACAGATATTACAGTACTGGGTATAGATTCGAGCTTAAAGCAAATGATCAAATTTGGCATTGAACAATCTGATAAGGTTACAGCTGTCTCTGACAGTTTAGTTCGGCAGACTCAAGAGCAGCTTTCGACTGATAAACCGATAGAAGTCATCTATAATTTTGTAGATGAGAGAGAATATTATCAAAAGTCCTCTTTTTCACTAAGAGAAGATTATTGTATTAAAGAAGAGGAAAAAGTAGTTATTCATATCTCAAATTTCCGCAAAGTAAAAAGAGTTCCTGAAGTTGTACATGCTTTCTCTAAAATTGCTGCTGAAGTCCCTGCAAAGCTTCTGCTTGTAGGGGATGGTCCTGAATATTCTGATGTCCATCAGCTTGTAAAAGATCTGGATCTCGAGGGGCAGGTGCTTTTTCTTGGGAAACAGGAAAATGTCAGCGATCTGCTATCCATCTCGGATTTAAAGTTACTGCTATCTGAAAAAGAAAGCTTTGGCCTCGTTCTTCTAGAAGCTATGGCTTGCGGGGTGCCGTGCATAGGCTCTAATATCGGAGGCATTCCAGAAGTTATTGACCACGGCGAGACCGGCTATATTGCTGAATTAGGTAACGTCGATCAGGTTGCTTATTTTGCCCTGAAGATGCTGACTGATGATGAATTAATGGACAGGCTTTCTGTTAATGCAAAGCAGGTGGTAGAAACAAAATTTGCCTCGGGAACCATTCTTAATCAATACGAAGAGCTTTATGATCGGGTGCTGAATAATGACTAATGGCAACGAAACAAAATTGAAAGCGGCTTTTGAATTATTAGCAAAGATAGAGGAGGGGGGAGGAGAAGCTTATATTGTAGGTGGAGCGGTGAGAGACTATCTTTCCAGCCGTCCACTTGGAGATATAGATATTGCTACGTCTGAGCCTCCCTCACATATTCAGAAAATGTTCGATAAAGTAATTCCTGTAGGTATTGAACATGGAACGGTAATTGTCCGTTTTCGCTCAGTTTCATACGAAGTAACCACATTTCGCACAGAAGAAGGATATGAAGATTACCGCCACCCCGATGAAGTTACATTTGTACGTGACATAAAGGCAGACCTTGCCAGGCGTGATTTTACGATCAATGCTATGGCTATGGATCGATATGGAACTATAATAGATCCTTATTATGGCCTTGCAGCGATTGAAAGCCGCCAAGTAAAAGCTGTGGGTGATCCTTTTGATCGGTTTACCGAGGACCCTTTACGAATGATGAGAGCCGCCCGGTTTTCAAGCCAGCTAGAATTTGAAGTGGAAAAAGATACGAGAGAGGCGATCGTAGCTAAGTCCAGCCTGCTTAGATATATATCTGTGGAGAGAATTGCAGTGGAAACATTGAAACTTTATCAGGGTCGTGGATACAAAAAAGCTATTTCACTGGTGAGTGATACTAATCTGATTACATACTTGCCAATCTTTAATACAATACCGTCTTTCCCAAATGTTGTGCCGCTTGTGCGGTTATCTTCCTGGCCTGAACTGGTCACCTATTACCTGGCTTATACTCCTTCGTTTTCTATTAAAGAATGGATGAAAAGGTGGAAGCTTTCCAATAAAGAGAGACGTGAAACGGAAGAATTGAATAATGCGTTGAACGAATACCTGGTTAAGAATCGTGTTACCCCCTGGCTATTGTATGTACTGCCTGAATCCTTACAAAGAGCTTTTGCTAGAGTTTTACAGGCTAAGGGTCTCGCTGATGAGTCCATCCTTGTTCTTTTAAAAGAGGGATGTAAGAACTTACCCATTCTCTCGAGCAGGGAGCTCGCCTTTCAGCCTCAGGACCTCATTTCTTTATATGCTGATAAACAAAAAGGGCCATGGATTTCTGAATACATGAAGGAAATAGAGCATCAAGTCGTTGAAAGACATTTACCCAATGATTATGAAAAAATAAAGGAGTGGGCATTACTGTGGAATCCACCCGAAAACAACTGATTGATTTATTGGAAAAGGAAAAGGGTTATGTATCTGGACAGCAGTTATCAGACTCATTAAATATTTCTCGCACGGCTGTGTGGAAGCACATGAATGAATTAAAAAAAGATGGCTACCAAATTGAAGCGGTTCGAAAGAAAGGATATAAAATCCTTTCATCTCCTGATAAGATTAGCGGCAATACACTTCAGTGGGGTCTGGAGACTAAATGGCTGGGACAGAAGCTCATCCATTACGATCAAGTTGAATCCACTCAGGAAATCGGACATCAATTAGCAAGCCAGGGTAAACCTCATGGAACGGTTGTAATAGCGGATGCACAAGGAAAAGGTAGAGGTAGAATGGCAAGGAACTGGCATTCTCCTAAAGGAAAGGGGATATGGATGAGTATTTTGCTGCGTCCTGACCTTCCTCCTATGAGAGCGCCTCAACTTACATTGCTTGCTGCTACCGTGCTTGCCAAGATGGTAAGGGAGAATACTAATCTTCACCCACAGATAAAATGGCCCAACGATTTGCTTATTGATCATAAAAAAGTCTCAGGAATCCTAACAGAAATGCAGGCTGAACATGACCAAATCCAATATGTTGTGTTAGGAATCGGCATGAACGTAAACCAGCAGTTGAATGAAATCCCGCAAGATATCCGACACAAGGCATCTTCTTTAAAGATTGAGTCCGGTCAAGAGTGGGATATCCAACAAACCATTCAATCGATCCTGCGTCTATTTGAAAATACATATGATAGTTATGTAGAGCAAGGGTTTGAACAAGTAAAGAAGGAATGGGAGCATTTTGGTTATCGGATTGGAGAAGAAGTTACCATATCGACTATGAGGCGGGAATGGCAGGCTACCCTTATTGGGATCGAGCCAGATGGAGCACTTCGAGCCAGAGATAAGGACGGGAATGAGGAGAAACTATATTCAGCCGAGATTCATTGGGGGGAAGGAGGATACCATGCTTAATAAAAGTCAGTTCATAAAAATGAAACAGGAGAAAGACAAAATAGCCATGATTACAAGTTATGATTATCCATCGGCTAAAATTGCTGAACAAGCGAAAGTAGATATGATTTTAGTGGGAGATAGCCTTGGAATGACGGTACTTGGGTATGATTCTACCATTCCTGTTACGATCGCTGATATGATTCATCACGGCAAAGCCGTGAAAAGAGGGGCTCCTGATACTTTCACGGTAGTAGACATGCCATTTATGTCCTACCACGTGTCCACCCAGGATTCTTTACACAACGCAAAGAAACTTTTTCAGGAAACAGGAGCTCAAGCTTTGAAACTGGAAGGAAGCGGTGAAGTCATTCAGACGATGGAAAAACTTGTGCACGCAGGTATACCGGTGGTGGGACATATAGGTTTAACCCCACAATCTGTTCACGTTTTAGGAGGGTACAGAGTTCAAGGGAAAGATAAGGCAACAGCAGCCCGTTTACTTCAAGAAGCAAAAGAGATTGAGGCTGCAGGAGCCATTGCCATTGTTCTGGAATGTATACCAAGACAATTAGCAGAAGTTATTTCAAGAGAATTGTTTATTCCTGCGATTGGTATAGGAGCAGGGGCAGAATGTGATGGACAAGTCCTCGTCTATCACGATATATTAAAATATGGAGTCGACCGCTTACCGAAATTTGTGAAACCTTACATGGATAGTAACCACGTACTGGGAGAAGCTGTTCAATCTTACGTGAATGATGTGAAATCAAAAGAATTCCCAGAAGTTAAACATACGTTCACGATGGATCCTGACAGTCTGCCAGACCTTTAAGGGGTATGAAAATGAAAGTTATAAAAGAGATAAAAGAAATGCAAAAAACGACTGCTGACCTTACCCGGGCAGGAAAGTCGATTGGGTTTGTACCAACAATGGGTTATTTACATGAAGGGCACGAACGTCTCCTTCAGGAAGCCCGGAAAGAAAACGATTATGTTATATTAAGTATCTACGTTAATCCTCTGCAATTTGGAGAGCATGAAGACCTGGATCATTATCCTAGAAATATTGATCATGATCTGTCTGTAGCGAAAAGAAATGATATAGACTTCATTTTCCTGCCTGAAAATAAAACGATGTACCCGGCTCCATTATCCATAGAAATGACGGTTAGCAAAAGAGCACACGTCTTATGCGGTCGAAGCCGTCCAGGACATTTTGAGGGTGTAGTGACTATTTTGACCAAGTTATTTAATATATGCCGTCCGACAAAGGCTTATTTTGGTCAAAAGGATGCCCAGCAGGTGGCCGTAGTGGATGCGCTTATTCAGGACTTCAATTTTCCTGTCCAGTTGGTTTCTGTACCAACAGTAAGAGAGGACGATGGTTTGGCTAAAAGCAGCCGCAATATTAATTTATCTCCACAGGAAAGATCAGAAGCACCTGCGATCCAGAAAGCTTTACAAAAGGGGAGGAGCCGCCTCATGCAGACTCGAAACCCTGACATACAGGAGGCTATACAAGAAACCCGGCAGTTTCTTGAAAGGGAAACTCGTGGTAAAATAGATTATATTGAGTTATTGTCGTATCCTGAGCTGGAGCCTATTGAAACCTTCGATCGGCAAGTAATTCTTGCTGCTGCTGTTTATTATGAGAATGCTCGATTAATAGATAATACGGTTTTCCACCCGGGAGATATATCTTAATGAAGAGGTTCGAGGAGGACTGAATATGTTCCGTACGATGATGAAGTCGAAAATTCATCGCGCTCGCGTAACTGAAGCTAATTTAAACTATGTGGGAAGTATAACCATTGATCAAAATATATTAGACGAGGTAGGAATTCTGCCGCATGAAAAAGTCCAGATTGTTAATAACAATAATGGAGCTAGATTAGAGACTTACGTAATTGCTGGAGAAAGAGGAAGCGGAGTCGTATGCTTGAACGGCGCTGCAGCTCGACTAGTACAACCTGATGATATTGTTATTATCGTGTCTTATGCTATGGTAAGTGAGAATGAATTAGCGGACTTTAAACCTAAAATCGCGTTAATGAATGATCATAATCAGATTGCCGAATTGCTGGAAGAAGAACCACCGCTTACAGCTTTACCTTTTTAGTAAGTTTATAGAGCTGCATTAGTACAGAGGGGATCTTTGCCAGGGCTTCATATAAGGCGGGGTCCTTCCTTTTTGCTATTAAGTGAAGTTTGAAAGAGGGATATTGATGACTACATTTGCTATTGTGGATTTAGAAACGACAGGAAACGCTAAAGAAGATCGGATCATTGAGATAGGGATCGTGATTACGAAAGAGACAGGCTCCGTCATTAAAGAGTTCTCTTCTCTTATTTACCCTGACAGGGGTATCCCACCGTTTATTACCTCATTAACGGGGATAGAGGAAGAGGATGTATTGGATGCTCCCTTTTTTTCAGAAATTATAGATGAGGTTTATCATCTTATTAAAGACAGCTATATTGTTGCCCATAATATTGAATTTGATCTTGGGTTTCTTAATGGTGAATTCAAACGATGCGGTTACGAACCATTACATAATCCTGTTATTGACACCGTAGAACTCGCACGAATTTTAATACCTACTTCCCCTACTTTCAAACTGGGACAGCTGGCCGACCTATTAGGGATGGGACATGATCGTCCTCATAGAGCCTTATCTGACGCACAAGTGACAAGAGATTTGCTGATTTATCTTCTTAAGCGAATGAGTCGTCTTCCTGAGCGGACCTTGTTTCATTTACTGAAAGTAGAAGACAAGCTTAAAAGTGAACTCCGTCCTTTTATAACAAAAATAAGGGACGACAAACGTTACTCTCTGGAGAAAGAAGAGGGCTACACGTTAATACAAGGTATTCCAGTAAAAAAATCCAGCCAACCTCAAGCAGAAAATTCTTCTCAACTTCCTCCTTTTAGTGAATGGGTAGAAGAAGCTTATGAAGATAAGGAAGGCATGAAAAAAGTCATTAAGCATTATGAATCCCGTACTGGACAAAGGGATATGACTGAACTAGTGTATGAATCGTTAGAGAAATCCAAGCATGCACTAATTGAAGCGGGAGCAGGGACAGGAAAGTCCATCGCTTATTTATTATCCTCCTTATATTATGCCGTCCGAAACGGTCAGCGGGTTCTTGTAACGACTCATACCACCAGCTTGCAGCAACAGTTGCTTGAAGAGGAGATTCCAAGTTTAGAGCATTTATTTAAACGTCCTATTCGTGCAGTTCTTTATAAAGGAAGAAGTCATTATATCAGTTTGATCCACTTTAGTTATGAACTTGAGCAATCCCGGCAGGACAACTATGATATTGCTCTTACAAAAGCAATAATTCTAGTTTGGCTTACAGAAACAGCTACGGGGGATGTGGATGAAATTCAATTGCCTTCCAATGGCAGGCAATTCTGGCACAAGGTCTCAGCTGAACAATCAACTAAGACGGTTGATTTAGATTTAGGGGAAGATTCTTTCTACCAGTGGGCTCAAGAAAAAGCTTCTCATGCGGATCTTCTAATTACGAACCACGCTTTGTTCTGTATGGACTTAGTAAGTGAAGAACCAAGACTGCCAGCCTATGACCGTGCCATTATAGATGAAGCTCATCACCTTGAACCTGTAGCCAGTCGTTACTTTGGAATAAGGATGAATTATAAGGAACTGCAGAGACAACTCAGTCAGTTTAGTGATATGTTTAAAAAAAGTACCTATCGCCAATGGGTGTTTCGTGAATCCTTTTACAAAGAGGCGAAAAAGTGTCAGGCAACAGTGGATGAAGCAAAAGAAGAACTGAATCAACTGTCCAAGTATATTTTCCAAAGTATTAAAAGGGAAAACAAAGGGGACAGAAAAAAAAGTGATGTCGGCCGCATTCAGTATGCGTTAAAAATGGGAGAGTCCTCAGGATTCCAGTCAACTGCCAGGGAGATGTCACTCCGTTTTACCGCTTTATTATTCAAGTTAATTACAGGAATGGATCACATGCGTGAACAAATGCGATTGGCTGCCAGTATGGCAGAGGATCACTCGTTGCCTATTTTAATAACTAGACTCGATAGACAGATTGAACTTTGCCATCAAATCCGGAAGCAATTAACGGATTACTTTGACTCTGATACTGAAGAACTAGTGAAATGGATAGAAATAGAGGGAGAAGGGGCAAATAATTCGATTTACCTGTTCAGTGAACCACTCAACATAGCAGATCTCCTGAGAGAGGAATTATTCCATAAAAAAGAGAGTGTAGTGCTTACAAGTGCGACTCTATCTACAGATGGTTCTTTTTCTTATATGAAAGAACTATTGGGTATGGATCAGGAGGACTTGATGGAATCAATAATTCCTTCACCATACTCCTACAATCGGCAGGTTCAAGTAATGGTGCCCAATGATTTTCCGGATATTAAACGTAATCCAGAAGAATATATCGATGCCATTAGTGAAGCGATCTATTCCATTGCCGAAGTGACCAAAGGAAGAATGCTTGTCTTGTTTACTTCTTATGATATGCTTAGAAAAACTTACAGCTTGCTGAAGGAGATTATTGATCCGGAAGAATTCATGATCTTCGCTCAAGGGGTTTCAAGTGGGAGCCGAGATCGATTGAAGAAGAATTTTCAGTCCTTTGAGCAATCCATTCTATTGGGAACCAGTTCATTCTGGGAAGGAGTGGATATCCCAGGTGAGGACCTTTCCTGTTTAGTTATGGTGCGTCTGCCATTCCAACCGCCAGATCAGCCGGTTCAGTCCAAGAGAGACGTTCAAATGAAAGAAAGTGGCCGAAACTCTTTTATGGAGAGATCACTTCCACAAGCCATTATCAGGTTTAAACAAGGATTTGGAAGACTCATTCGGTCCAGCACGGATCGAGGAGTAGTTTTCATATGTGATCAGCGGCTAATGGAAGCAAGATATGGGAAGTACTTTTTAAATTCCATTCCAGAAGTTCCGGTCAGCTATCGCTCTACCCGTGAGCTTATCAATCAAATGGAACAATGGCTATAATCCGAAGGTAATTTCAATCAACATGGCCCTTCTAAACTGTTATACTAGGAAGGGCTTGATTAAAAGATAAAAAATATTATTTCTGAATCATGGAGGGAATCATGTGGAAAATAAAGTAGAAACCCTTTCAACGGTCCGTATTCAAAAAGCTGACGACCTATATAAAATTGTGGATACTTTAAACCGTACCTTGAAAGATAAAAATCTAATGTTTGGGTTGGCCCTTGACGATGAGGACAATGAAACCGCAGTCTTCACCATTTACCGTACCTAGCTGGCTGAAGTGGAGCTTTATCATTGTAGGAGCTCTCTTCTTTCTCAGCGGGGCTTTAGCTGTATGGATGTACGTGAGTATTAACAAGGATCTTCACGCTGGAGAGGAAGCAGCCCGGGAAATGGCGCTGAACCGGACTGAGATCGCTACAGTTGAAAAAGTAAGCATCTATCACGGTAAAAGTAAGGTACATATTGTGAAAGGAAAAACTCAAGATGGTAAAGAAGGGCTTGTTTTCATCGATTTGTCCAAACACGACATTCTGAATGAACAAATGAACCTGGAAATCATAGCTGAGCAACAGCTGAAGCAGAGCTGGAGAGCTGATTGTCAAAGTTGTATATTTAAAAATATCCAATTAGGTTATGAAGAAGAGAAGCCGGTTTATGAAATTACGTATGTAGACTCTCAGAATCGATATGTATTTGATTACTTTAATCTAAATGGAGAACGATTTGGTCAGCGATTTGCATTTAAACAAAATTAAAAAAGGAGTGGATAATAATGGAATTAGCTAACCGCGTTCAATCCCTTACGCCTTCCAGTACCCTGGCGATCACAGCACAGGCTAAGGCTTTAAAAGCAGATGGTCATGATGTGATTGGTCTAGGAGCAGGAGAACCTGACTTCAATACACCTGTCCATATCTTAGACGCAGCTAAAAGAGCGATGGATGAAGGTTTAACAAAGTATACACCAGCTGGTGGAATACCTGAGTTAAAGAATGCTATAACTGCAAAGTTAAAACGGGATCAAAACTTAACCTATACGAATGAGCAAATCATTGTTACTACTGGTGCAAAACACGCTCTTTTCACCCTTTTTCAAGTGTTATTGAATAAAGATGATGAGGTTATCGTTCCTGCTCCTTACTGGGTTAGTTATCCCGAACAGATTAAATTAGCTGAAGGGAAGCCTATAATCGTGTCGGCTGATGAGTCAAATAACTTCAAGATTACACCTGAACAATTAAAGGCTTCTATCTCTGATCAAACGAAAGCCATTGTAATAAATTCACCAAGTAATCCAACCGGGATGATGTATTCTGAAAAAGAACTGAAAGCCCTGGGTCAAGTTTGTCTTGATCATGATATTTTAATTATTTCGGATGAAATTTATGAGAAGCTTGTATATACATCCGAAGAACATGTTTCCATTGCTCAATTATCCGATGAGCTTTATAACCAGACCGTCATCATAAATGGAGTTTCTAAATCTCATTCCATGACAGGGTGGAGAATAGGGTTTGCTGCTGGTAACAAATCGATTATTAAAGCTATGTCCAACATGGCGTCTCACTCTACTTCCAATCCGACTTCCATTGCTCAATATGCCGCCCTTGCTGCCTACATTGGAAGCAATGAGGAAGTAAATGAGATGAGAGAGGCATTTAAAGAGCGACTGGAGGTTCTTTACGAAAAACTTACATCCATTCCAGGCGTAGATTGTATAAAACCGTCAGGTGCCTTCTACTTGTTTCCGAATGTACAAAAGGCGGCTGAAGCAGGTGGTTTTTCAAATGTAGACGAATGGGTAAAAGCCCTTCTTGATCAGGAAAAGGTAGCTTTAGTTCCTGGTTCAGGATTTGGAGCTCCGCAAAACGTTCGTTTATCCTACGCCACTTCGTTAGATCAACTTGAAAAGGCAGCAGATAGAATTAAACAATTTGTACAAAACCATCAATCTTAAAGTTTAGCTGGAGGTATAACCGTGAAAACAACAATTTCTCAAGTTTCAAAACATCTTAATGAAGAAGTTACTATAGGAGCATGGCTTGCTAATAAGCGTTCAAGCGGAAAAATTGCTTTTCTTCAGTTACGGGATGGAACTGGATTTATGCAGGGAATCGTAGTAAAGGCCGATATAGGGGAAGATAAATTCCAGGAGGCAAAAGCACTTACTCAGGAATCCTCCATGTATGTAACAGGCACGATTGTTGAGGATACCAGGTCTCCATTGTGATATGAAATGCAAGTGACGGATTTCGAGATCATTCATGAAGCTGTGGACTACCCAATCACACCTAAAGAGCACGGCACTGAATTTCTAATGGATCATAGACATTTGTGGTTACGTTCTAAACGCCAGCATGGAGTCATGAAGATCCGCAATGAAATTATCCGGGCAACTTATGAATTCTTTAATGAAAATGGATATGTGAAAATTGATCCCCCGATCTTAACTGGATCTTCGGCGGAAGGAACAACAGAACTTTTCCATACCAAATACTTTGAAGAAGATGCTTATTTGTCTCAGAGCGGTCAGTTATATATGGAAGCTGCAGCGATGGCCTTTGGTAAGGTGTTCAGCTTTGGACCGACATTCCGAGCTGAGAAATCAAAGACCCGCAGGCATTTAATTGAATTTTGGATGATTGAGCCTGAAATGGCATTTATGGATCACGAAGACAGTCTTGAAGTTCAGGAGCAGTATGTGTCTCATGTTGTACAATCTGTACTAAAGAACTGTAAAATTGAACTGGAAGCTCTCGGACGCGATACCGGGCAGTTAGAAAAGATTCAAGCTCCATTTCCTCGCATTAGCTACGATGAAGCCATCCAGCTTGTGAAGGAAAAAGGATTCGATGACATTGAATGGGGAGATGATTTCGGAGCCCCTCACGAAACAGCTATAGCTGAAAGTTATGATAAGCCTGTTTTTATCACGAACTATCCTGCAGAGATTAAAGCCTTTTATATGAAGCCTGACCCAGCTAGACCAGAAGTGGTCTTGTGCGCTGATTTAATAGCCCCTGAAGGTTACGGTGAAATTATTGGAGGATCCCAGCGAATTGATGATTTAGAACTTATGAAACAACGCTATGAGGATCACGGGTTGACGGGTGACGCTTATAATTGGTACTTGCAGCTTCGAGAATATGGAAGTGTACCTCACTCTGGATTTGGGCTTGGATTGGAACGAACAGTAGCCTGGATCGCAGGTGTTGAGCACGTGCGTGAAACTATTCCATTCCCTAGATTGTTGAATCGACTGTATCCTTAAGTACGGGAAAAACACCGATTACCCGCCTCATGGCGTTATCGGTGTTTTTCTTTGAAATCATAATCGGGAGTGAATCGTATGGCTAAGTATCAAAGTTTTCAAACCATGATAGACAATCAAATGATGATACCGAAGCAGTTGTTAACGGATTACCAAAAATTAGGCATGGGAGAAAGAGAACTCCTCTTACTTCTTCAGCTTCACCGTTTCCGGACCGAAGGGAATTTATTCCCAACGCCTGAGGAATTAGCCCAATACCTATCCGTTTCCAGTCAAGAATGTTCACGCATTCTTCGTAGCTTGATTCAAAAGCAGCTGCTGCAAATTGAGCAGCAGCAGAACGAGCAGCAGGTCTTAACGGAATGTTACTCTCTTGAACCTCTTTGGGATAAGCTATTCAGCTACACACCAAGGCGTAGGGAAGAAGCCCAGGAGTTTAATGAGAATATTTTTCCATTATTTGAGCAAGAATTCGGAAGACCATTATCTCCCTTCGAGATAGAAAATATTAATATATGGCTTGATGAAGAACAACAATCGCCTGCATTAATTAAAGCTGCCTTACGGGAAGCGGTATTAATGAGCAAACTTAATTTTAAATACATTGACCGCATTTTAAGAGAGTGGAAGAGAAAAGGGGTCCATACAGTCGAGCAGGCACGTGAGCAGGGAAAGCAGTTCCGACAGGGCGGAAACAACAGTTCAAGAAAGAAAGAAGAGGAAAACAAGCAAAAAAAACGCGATGTATCTTTATACTACAATTGGTTAGAGGAGGATTCATAAAAAGCCTACTATGCTGAATAAAACAGAAATACGTTATTGTTTAGACGTTTTTAAACAGATGTTTCCTGAGGCAGAGTGCGAATTAAACCATTCGAATCCCTTCGAATTGCTCGTAGCTGTTGTGTTATCCGCTCAAGCAACAGACTCACTTGTTAATAAAGTCACACCTGAATTGTTTCAGAAATACAGTACACCATTTGATTATATTGAGGTACCTCTCGAAGAATTACAGAATGATATTAAGCGGATTGGTCTTTATCGTAATAAGGCTAAAAATATTAAGAAGCTCTCTCAAACGTTAGTGGATCAGTTTAATGGTCAAGTTCCGCCTACTAAAGAAGAATTAGAAAGTCTGGCAGGAGTTGGAAGGAAAACGGCCAATGTTGTAGCATCTGTAGCATTCAACGAACCCGCAATTGCTGTGGATACTCATGTTGAGCGTGTGTCCAAGCGATTAGGCATATGCCGCTGGAAAGACTCTGTTCTCCAAGTAGAAAAAACGCTAATGAGAAAAATTCCAAAAGAAGAGTGGAGCGTTACGCATCATCGTATGATTTTTTTTGGCCGCTACCACTGTAAAGCCAAAAGACCAAATTGTGAAGAATGCCCTCTCTTGGTTTTATGCAGAGAAGGGAAAAAACGAATGAAAAAACTAGAAACAAGTGAGAAATAATAATGTATGAAAAAAGCGAACTCCGAAATGGAGTTCGCTTTTTTTTAAGCAGCTTCGTCTGTAGATTCTTGTTCGTCTGTATTAGGCTGATCAGAGGCAGGTTCATCAGGGGTATCTTCATTATTGGTGTCTTCAGAACCTTCACCATCCCCGTTTTCACTGTTATTCCCGGAATTTTCAGAGCCTTGATTCCCGCTTTCCTGATTGTTTTCTTCTTCGCTATTCTCATCCTGGTTATTCTGACGATCTTCTTCATTGCCTTCATCAGGGGCAGGAGGTTCTTCATCTGTATTTTCTTCAGGCGGAGTGCCTTCTTCATTTGCTGGGGTATCTTCATTATTTTCCTCTGGAGCCTGTTCTTCAGGATTCTCTTCCGTAGAAGGTTCTTCATCAGGAGACTCTTCTTCAGGGGTTTCTAATGGATTTCCTTGGACTCCAGGTACTTGAACTCTTTCGCCAGTCGATTCACTGCTTTCGGCTTCACCACTTTCACTTACAGCTTTGACTGCAAATTGATAGGTTGCCCCTTGCTGAACATTAGAAACGCTGGCACTTTTATCTTTTGTCGTAGTTAATTCTCTATAATCCCCACCATCAATCGATACGGAGACCTGGAATGAAACATCCTCTGTATCACCGTAGGACCAGTTTAAGTCAATGGAATTTGAACCTTCGTTATATTTTCCTGTTAGAGAATCTACAGGTTCCAGCTGTTTAAATGTCTTAGAAACCTTAGATGGCTGGTTATCAACGTGGAAAAGCTCCGTTACAACACGACTCTGCGGTGTATTCGAGCTAGGGAGCTTAGCTGGACGAGATCCTTCTTCAACTTCGACTTGTACAACGGATTCTGGCTTATTAAAGTCAGCTGTTTCTTTACCTTCTGATAATTGAGTCATCAGCGGTTTGAAAATCTGTTTCGGTATATCTTTTCCGGCCTGTGATAAACCTTTCATGTCATTATAGCCGGTCCATATGGATATAGAATAGTTGGTTGTATATCCATTAAACCAGGAGTCTGGTGCAGTATCCCCGCGGTTTGTCGTTCCGGTTTTTCCGGCTTCAGGGAGGCCGGAGACGTTAGCTGCCTGCCCTGAGCCTTCTGACATAGTAGTCTGCAGCATATCACTGATCATGTACGCCGTATAGCTGTCCATCGCAGATTTCGGTTCCGGTTTCGTATCCAGTGTATCTTCGCCTGGTACTTCAATTTTTCGTACTGCATAGGGTTCATTATAGACACCTTCATTCCCAAAGGCAGCGTAAGCTCCTGCCATTTGTACAGGATTTACGCCAATGTTTCCACCGATTGCATCTACTGGGACAATATTAGAATTATTGTAGGAAATACCTAGACCTGAGGCGAATTCTTCTGCCTTGTCCATCCCTACTTCCTGCATGGTTTTCATAGCCGGAATATTGAGGGAACGACTTAATGCATACCTTGCAGAGACCCATCCTCTAAAACGGTTATCAAAATTATTGATTTCTTTACCATTAATTTCATATTCTTCATCTTTAATCTGGTGATAGGTTGAGATTTTATCGTATTGAATGGCAGGACCGTAAGCCATAATAGGTTTAAAAGTAGATCCAGGCTGTCTCGTGATTTCAGTAGCATAGTTCAGATCGCTTCCTTGATAATCACGACCACCTCCGATTGCACGGATGGCTCCGGTTTTTGTATCTGTGACAGCCACACCTGTCTTCAATTCATCATCCGGCCAGGAGATAGGGCCATCGCTGCTCAATAGCTCTTCCACTGATTCTTGAGCCTTTGGATCAAGAGTGGTATAGATTTTCAATCCATCTTTGAAAATGTCTGCCCCGTCCATTTTAGCTTCTACTTCTTTTCTAACTTTTTTAATAAAAGCATCATACGGGGTTTCTTTTTTTTCCGTTTCTGTTTTATCTATCATATCCTCTACGTTTGTTTTTCTTGCTTCCTCGGCTTCTTCTTCTGAAATTTTTCCATGCATAACCATCAAATTAAGCACCGTATTAATTCGATCTTTAGCAAGATCGGGATTTTCAAGTGGATTATAGGCCGATGGACGCTGAGGCAGACCAGCTAACAAAGCTGCCTGTGGTAAAGTTAACTCACTTAAGTCTTCTTTTCCGAAGTAAGTTTTGGCAGCTTCTGCAACGCCATAAGCACCTGCTCCGTAATAGATTTTATTCATATACATTTCCAGGATTTTTTCTTTCGAATACTCCTGGTCAAGTTTGATAGCTAAATACTGTTCCTGTACTTTTCTTTCAATCGTCTTTTTGCTCGTTAGAAATGACCTCTTAACAACCTGCTGAGTAATGGTACTTGCACCTTCAGCGCCGAACCCGCTCGTAATGTTAGCTCCGACAGCTGCTACTATTCTTCTGAAGTCAATACCTATGTGGTTGTAAAATCTTGAGTCTTCTGTAGCGACCACCGCGTCTTTAAGGACTGGAGGCAGGTCGTCATAAGTTACTTTGGTTCTTCGTTCTGCTCCAGCTAAATCTGTAATCAGGTTATCGTTCATATCGTAAACTTTTGAAGAAAAAGGAGTGGATAATTGCGATTCATCTAATTTAGGTGCACTTGAAATATAATAAGCGAACAACCCTCCGGTACCGATCATTAATACAAGACCAACGATTAAGATCGTTAATAATATTTTCTTAAATAACGGCTTTCCTTTCTTTTTCTTAGAAGCCTTCATCTGATTTCTTCTTGCTGTACGTGATTGGCTTTCGTTTGCCATTTAGTTCTCCTCCAATTCAGAAATAAGCTTATCCAGAGCAGCAGCGTAATCAACTCGTGCCTGGAAATGGAAAGGAATGTAGTAACCTTCCTTTTTTATAAAAGCGTAGGGAATTGATTTTCTTCCGCCTTTCCACTGCTCATCCCAAAATATAAATAGTTGCTTGGAAGGAAGTAAATACACTTCCTCCAACGGAGCAAACTTGATGATCATAAAACAGATGCCACCTTGTTGATCCACTGCTTTCATATGGTCAATCTGGTGTTGATGGACGTTGCTTAATGGGAATGACGTCTTATTTCTTGTTTCTTTAGCTTCGAAATCGATATACTTACCGCGATAAACTCCATTAAAATCTGTGGTAGAAGCTTGCTTAAAATAGGCTTCCTTTATTACAGCAGCACTTCTTTTGGGATAATCCACATTTACTATCTGGACGGGGGTTGGTTTCTTATGAACTACTGCGATTTGAGACTCTAAGTAGTATTTGTTCGTTACACTGATATCTTCTTCCAGCGTCATTCCACGATTGCTAAACGTAGTCTTTTTTTGCTGTTTAGGTGCGGAAACGTTTTTTGCATTAGCCGACCGTTTTCCATTGGGATATTTCATTCACTATACCTCCCTGCAGCCATGAGAGTATCATACCAAAAAATAACCTCCAAGGATATATGTGAAGGCTTCAATTTTTTAGACGTATGGACAACTAAAAGGTTTCATTTATTTTAATCATTCGACAAAAAGTTCAAATCATGGACAATTATACCATTTATTTTCCGAACTAATTATTCTATTCGAAAAAAAGAACTTGTTTAAGGGGGATTAAAAAAAGCTGCTGCTAATTAATTCAGCAGCAGCCCTTTTATTAAGTGGATGGACGGTTTTCACCAGCAAGCTTCGGATTATCCGTTTTCGCAGGTTCAGGTTTTTTAGGTTTTTGATCTTTCTTTTTTGGCATAAAAAGTCCTCCCTTACTGTCGAAGGTATTTGTTCAATTTGACTTGTTTTGTAGCATTAGTTCTAGTCTTGTCATTGGGGAAGGAGTTATACATAAACAGGAGAATTAAAAGGGTATCAGGGTAGAGGAGGAGATGAATGTGCAAATATATCGCACTTCTTCAGAATTCGAGGAGCAGCTGCTTAAATTGAAAGATAAAATGTCAGGTTTAAAGAAGCAGGTAGCCACAAAAACGGATGAGACTGTATTTAGTATGGCTGTAGCCCATAGAAAAGAAATGGATGACCTTTATGATGGATTATTTCATTTAAAGCAGCAGATTGAAGAAGTAAGGCTTGACCAGGAAGTTCAGGTTAAAGAGAAATATCATCACCCAAAGGACCAGGTTTCAGCTATATAATTCGTTGATATAAAAGATATAATCATGGTAAGGTAAACTAAAAAGGTGTGAACATATTTTGGCGTTAGAAGAACATACAAAAGATTTGAAACAACTGATCGATCAACTCCATACTCAATTTCTGGAAACTGAAGGTCCCGTCGATAAAAAAAATCACGCTTTTTTTGAAAAAGTGAAGAAAGAAACCTCGCCTATGTTTGAACTTAACAGTTTGTGGAGTGAAGAAGCTGAGGAGTATGTGAAAAATCGAGGGGCAAGCGTACATCCGAATCAGATTAAATCTACGAATGAAAATATCGAAATGATTATTTTGCACAGCTACTATGTGGATGTGCATCGGAAAAGGTTTAAGGAATTATATCAATCCGTTCATTACGTTCTGGATATGATATTAAGCGATATAAAAAACAGGTAGTAAATAGCTAGATACCTCAGTGCAGCCACTGAGGTTTTTTTGATCCCCTATGATATCTCAGAATAAAAGAGAGGCTGATCATTAAAGTTGAAAATAGGATTAAGGAGTGTGAATGGGTAAAGGAAAACAGTTAAATCTTAAGTTAAAAAAAGCTGCCGGTAAATCCGGCAGCTAAGTTTGTATAGAAATGTTAATTCTTCTTAAAAGCATAGGAGGTTTCTTCGTGTGTTGTTTTCTTTCCCGTAATTTTTACGATAATTAAATAGAAGGCAGGTACAAGTAACAGGGTGAGTATAGTTGAAAATAACAAGCCGGAAACAATAGATACCGCAAGTGGCTTAAACAAGACATCCCCTGTGAATATAATCGGCGTAAGAGCTGCAATTGAAGTTAGAGAAGTAAGTACAATTGGCCTTACTCTGGCACGCCCAGCTTCTATTACAGCTTCAATCGTAGATGAGTAAGTTTCTTTATTCTGCTCGATAAATTCAATCAATATAACAGAGTTACGAACAACAATACCTGATAATGAGACAATGCCCAGCACTGCTAAGAAGCTTAGTGGCTGGCCGGAGACGAATAGACCAATAATAGCTCCTGTTACTGCCAAAAATACAGTTCCGGTTATTAATACTGGCATTAATAACGAGTTGAATTGGATAGCGATGGTCAGATAAATCAGGAACAAAACGATCACAAACAGTTTAGCAACTTCAACAAAGAACTCTGTCTCTGCGTCAGTCTCCCCGCTTTCTACTAGAGAATAGCCATCTGGTAAATCTTCTTTAATTGTAGATACAACCTCATTGGACTTACTTGTAAATGCTTCTTCGGCACCCTCTTTTGGATAAGCTTCGACCGTAATCGTACGTTTGCCATCCAGATGAGGAATAGCCCCAACTTGTTCAACCTCTTCCTGAGAGATGAGTTCATCTAAGGAGAAGGAAGCAGGTGCTTGACCCTCACTTGGATTCTGCTGGCTGACTACCGTTAAATCTTCTAAATTAACCCCATTTGGATCTCCGTCATCAAGTATAATTTCCAGAGGAAGACGTTCCACCCCATTATCAAACGTTCCAAGAGGCACCCCGGTATTAGCAAGCTGAAGCTGGGAAGTAATCTGACTGATTGGTATATTATTATCAGCTAGTTTATCACGGTCAGGATTAAATCGAGTAAATGGCTGTCCGGATCCAGCATTAATGGTTGCAATTTCTGCTTCATCGATGTCAGCCAGTCGATCCCTGGCATTTCTTGCTTCCTGAATGAGCGGCTCTAATTCTGGTCCTTGAATTTTCACCTGAACCGGTGGAGATGGAGGAGGACCAGACACAATGGTTTCCAGAAATACTTCTGCATTCGAAAACTCTTCTCTAAGAGGCTCTTCCCAATCATTAATGAAGGTAGAAGCGCTGGTTTCATCGCGGTCTACTCTAACTAAAATCTGTCCTGTATTTTCACCTGAACGAGTCAGGGATGAGTTGAAAATACCAGGAAGGCCTGAACCCGTATAAATCGCGGATTCCGTAATATTGTCTTCCTGACTTGTTAAGAAGTTTTTCATTTCTTCAAGCTGATCATGAGTTTCTTCAATCGGCGTTCCCTGTGGATATTCTACGGATATAGTCACTTCGGGACGGTCCGCAGAAGGAAAGAACTCAAAAGGAATCCGAACAACCAGTGTGGCAAGCAGAGCACATAAAATTAATCCTGTAAGTGCAGTGAGCCATGGTTTTTTAGTAATCTTTGGCAGAATGGAATCGGCATAAACACGTTCGATCCAATTAAAGAACCCGCCAAGGAGACCTTCTTTTGATTTATTCTGCTTTTTCTGCCGGCGTTTCCTGGCATATTGAACGGTTGGTACAAAGGTTAAAGCGATAATAGTTGAAGCAAGGATAGTAAAGATTAGCACGGTTGGCAAAGCCCTTATAAAATCCCCATTTGAACCTGATAAGAAAGTTAATGGGAAAAAGCTGAAGATAATCATAAGAGTAGAGGTAACAATCGATTTCCTTACCTCTTTAATCCCGCGTATAGTACCTTCTAAAGGACCATCTCCAAGCTGGAATCTTCGCTGAATATTATCATTAACCACAATGGCATCGTCCACGAGTATTCCAATAGCAATAATCATTCCAATAATGGATATCTGGTTTAAATCTACTCCTACGTAAGGGAGTGGAATAAGTCCGATAATAATGGAAATCGGAATTGACAAAGCTACCAGAATAGCAGAAGAAATAGGTAAACCTAACACCATGATGACGATTACAGCAAAAAATGAGATGGAGAACGAAGTGATTAGATTTGTAAAGACTTCCTCTATTATCGTACTTTGAGTGTAGAATTGATCCACCTCAATAGCATCTGGTAATTCACTAGAGAGCGTATTAATTCTAGAGGTGATACTATCCTGTAAAGCAGATATATTTACCCCTTCCTTGGCCAGTATTGTCACAGATAATGCGGCTTTTCCATCATAAGAGATCAGGTCATCTACTTCTTTGTTGATCACATTTATGGAGCCCACATCTTCAATGGTTAAACTTTCACCTTCATTATTTTGACCGATTGATAATTGAGATAACTCATCAATATTTGAGTATTTATCAAGGATAAGCTGATAAATTTTATTATCTTCCTGTTCAGTTCCTATTGCTGCAGGTGCAATTTCGTTCTGGATGGATGAGATGACCTGTGAGGGAGATAATTGATTTTCTTTAAGCTGGGTATTATCTAAACTGACGGAAACTTTTTGCTCAGGCAAGCCTTTAACAAGAATAGATTCTACGCCAGTTATTTCAGTTAATTCGGCCCGCCAAGTTTCTAATGTATCTCTAAGATTATAAAGGTCTTCTTCATTGTCAGCGAGTAAGTGATAGGAAGCGACAGAAGACGAATTAAGGTCTGTATTTACATTAGGATCCTGTACCTCCTCGGGGAACCCGCGTGAAACGTCAGAGACCACTTGTCGAATTTTTGAATTCACTGTATTAGGTTCAGCGTCCCCGGTAAGTGTAGTGGTAATAGAACCAAAACCAGTGGTTGAAGCTGATGTGACTTGGTCTACCCCCTGGATGTTTAATAATTCTGATTCCAATGGATTAATGACGGTTCGTTCTACTTCCTGAGGAGTGGCCCCTGGGAATACGGTAGAAATCGATGCTACATTAACATTAATCTCGGGGATTTCTCTTTTTGGGAGCTGAAGATAAGTAAAGATACCTGTGAAAATCAGCAGAATTATGAAAACCCAGATAATCTTATTAAATTGCAGTATTTTGGACATCTCTGTTCCTCCTTATTACCTTTAAAATTAATCAGCTATTTAAATGATTATATCAAGTATAAACTTTTTTTTGACACATGTGTCAAATATTAATGTCCTGAATGTGTTTTAGATGAGATTATTTTCATTTTGTAATCGCTTTACATCTATATTGAATTGTTTTATAATTATCTTCCCAATAAAAGGGAGGTTATAATATGAACCAGGAACAGTTAATTCAACATGCTAAAGATAGTCGGGAAAAGGCTTATACTCCCTATTCTAAATTTCCTGTAGGAGCAGCACTTCTAACAGCGGATGGCACTCTGTACACCGGATGTAATATTGAGAATGCGGCATACCCGGTAGCTTGCTGTGCAGAGAGAGTGGCCATTTTTAAGGCCATTTCAGAGGGTCATGTTAAATTTCAGGAGTTGGCTGTAGTCGCAGATACAAAACGTCCCGTTCCACCTTGTGGTTCATGCCGTCAAGTAATGAGTGAATTCTTTGACTCCAACGTGAAGATTCATGCTTCTAATCTCTCGGGAGATTACAAAACGGTCTCTATGGATGAATTACTGCCATTTTCTTTTTCATCCGCCGATCTGCCGGAGGAATCTTCTTAGGTAATAGCTTTACATAGAAGGAGGGATGCGATCCTTCCTTTTTTCTTTTCATTAGCCGGAATAATGTGAATTAGATCTTGACTACTTTGTAAGCTTCCTTTTCTTTTATGATCGATGGAGAAGTTCTTATCAATATGATAATTTCGCCCAGTACATCTTGCAGATGCATGACATACGCTGATAAGGAATAGACGATAAGGAGTGAAAGTTGTATGCATCACCATTCAATGCAAGGTCAAGGCGCTCATTCCTGCGATAGGCGTCCGATCGTTTGCCCGGTACAGCAATGTGTAGTAGACAATTACTTTGTAGAAAATCAAGATTATATTCATCCGACTCACATATTAGTTCAAAACCATCATTTACTAAATAATTTTCATTATTTCCCTTATATGACTTCGGAGGCTAACTCTTTCCAAACTCAGGATTACGCCTTCCCACAAGGGTCTTCCCCGGATTATAACTGGATGGATTACATGTCTCAAAACCAGATGGGTCAGGGTCAGATGCCAATGATGCCACAGGATCAAATGGGAATGAGTCAGGGCCAGATGCCGATGATGCCACAGGATCAAATGGGAATGGGCCAGGGTCAGATGCCAATGATGCCACAGGATCAAATGGGAATGGGCCAGGGTCAGATGTCGATGATGCCTCAAGGTCAAATGGGAATGGGTCAGGGGCAAATGCCAATGATGCCGCAAGGACCAATGGGCACAATGGAATAATTAAAATAAGCCACTAACCGTGGCTTATTTTTTCATATAGGAAGAATGAAAGCTTTCTTTTCTTGTCTAATTAAACAAAAGGGAGACAAATCATGAAAACGATTGTTGTGACAGGCTATAAACCGATGGAACTCGGGATTTTCAACCCTGAAGATGCTAAAGTAAGCTTTATAAAAGAAGCCATTAAGAAGAGAATTTTATCCTTATTAGATGAAGGGCTGGAATGGGTGCTGATTTCAGGTCAAATGGGAGTAGAACTTTGGACCGGAGAAGTTGTGCTCGATTTAAAAGAAGAGTATTCAATTAATCTGGGAATAATTCCGCCATTTGAAAATCAGCAGGAAAGATGGAAAGAAGCCTACCAACTGGTATATGAAGAGGTAACGATGATGGCGGATTTTCATAAGCCGGTATATAATAAAGGATATGAGGGACCGCATCAGTTTCGAGCGAAAGACCAGTTTTTAGTGGAACATTCCGATGGATGCCTGGTATTGTATGATGAAGACACAAAGGGGAGCCCGGATTACTTTTTAACAGCGGCTTCTAACTATGCTGCTTCTCATACTTATCCTATTCTCTACATAACTCCATTAGATTTGGATGACATAGTGGAAGAACTGAGGATGTCGAACCCGGATAACTGGACCCAATAATTTTTTCTAAATACAAAATTGACATTTCCGTCAGCTTTTGAAAAAATAAACGTAATGTGCTGAACAGAGGTGAAGATAATGAACTTAGAAAATATCCACTTAACAAGTAAAGAGATTCTTGAAAAAGATTTTAAAACGTCGATGAGAGGTTATAATCAAGAAGAGGTAGATGAATATTTAGATTTAATCATCCAGGATTATGACCATATGCAGCAGGAGATGGAAAGATTACAGCAGGAAAATGATCGGTTGAAACGTATGTCATCCAGAGAATCGACACAACGTGTAAAACAACCCGCCAATAATAATCATCAGGTTAATTACGATATTTTAAAGCGTGTTTCTAATCTGGAAAAAGCCGTATTCGGAAATAAATTCGCTGATTGATTCCACTAAATCCCACGTGACAGCGTGGTGAATATCTGGTACAATAATCTAGTGCGTCTATTAAGACGCTGACGAATCAAATGCATAAAGTAATTTTGAATACTCGGGTAATCGCTGTATGGTTTTCATGCAGAGGAAAGTCCATGCTCGCACAGTCTGAGACGACTGTAGTGTTCGTGCCTGACGAAACCATAAGTCAGGGTAGCTTACGTATAAGCTAACGGCAAGGAAAATTCCTAAGTCTGCTAAGATAAGGAATGAATACTTTGAAAGTGCCACAGTGACGAAGCCAAAATAGAAATATTTTGGGTGGAACGAGGTAAACCCCGCGAGTGAGCAACCCAAATAAAGGTAGGGGCACTCTCTTAATGGAAAATGAACCAACTGAGAGGCCGGCATATAGTCGGCAGATAGATGATTGCCACCGGAGTACGAGGTTGACCGCCGTTTGCAGTACAATGGAACAGAACATGGCTTACAGAGTATTCAAAGGTCACTTTAATTATTACTACAGCACACACCCTTCTGAAAAGCCATCATTGCTTTTTAGAAGGGTTTTTTTATGAATACATAGTGGAGGAGATGAAGAAGATGGATCAACAGGTTACTTTGATTGCTACCGCGGCTATGGGCCTTGAAGCGATTGTTAGTAAAGAAGTAAAAGAACTTGGATATGAAGATGTTCAAGTAGAGAACGGGCGGGTAGTATTTACAGCAGATGTATCAGCTATTCCAAGGGCTAACCTCTGGTTAAGAACGGCTGACCGCGTGAAATTGCTGGTTGGTAAGTTTAAAGCTGTTACATTCGATGACTTATTTGAGCAGACAAAGGCTTTACCATGGGAAAACTTTATTACAGAAGATGGTGAATTTCCTGTAGTAGGTAAATCTGTAAAATCGAAGTTGTACAGTGTGCCAGATTGTCAATCTATCGTAAAGAAAGCCATAGTTGAGCGTTTGAAGAAAAAATACGGCGTGGCTTCCTGGTTAAAGGAAACAGGGGCATTTTATCGTGTGGAAATTGCTCTTCATAAAGATGAAGCATTACTGACTATTGATACATCAGGCAGCGGGCTTCATAAGCGGGGCTACAGAGTAGGTCAGGGGGAAGCTCCTTTGAAAGAAACTCTGGCTGCTGCACTCGTTCAAGTAACGAACTGGCACCCGAATGAACCTTTTGTGGATCCTTTCTGCGGGTCAGGAACAATAGCAATTGAAGCTGCCTTAATCGGACAGAATATTGCACCTGGTTTTAACCGGGAATTTGCTTCTGAGGATTGGTCGTTTATTCCACAAAAGGCCTGGGACGAAGCTTTTCAAGAGGCGGAAGACAGTGCAAACTATGATCAGCCTTTAAATATAACAGGTTCGGATATAGATCCGGACTTAATTGAAATTGCTAAAAATAATGCTATGGAAGCGGGTCTTGGCGATCTTGTGACCTGGAAACAAATGCAGGTTAGGGATTTCAAACCCAAGCAGGAAAATGGTTATTTAGTCTCAAACCCTCCTTACGGTGAACGTATGGGTGAACGGCCGGAGGTGGAAGAGATGTATCGCGATCTAGGGGTTATCATGAGAGATTATCCTTCCTGGAGCGTTTATGTCCTGACTTCCCATGAAGGATTTGAAAAACTTTATGGGCAGGAAGCTACGAAAAAGCGTAAGCTATTCAACGGATTCATTAAGACGGATTACTATCAATACTTTGGAAAAAAGATACGTTAAATATAGAATGGGGGAGTTGACCCTCCATAATTTTAGTATCCTGTATTTTAGGTTTTATTGGAAAATTGTATAAATCATTGAATACTTCAGGTAAAGGTGGGTGACCGTAGTGACTCAAACTGTAAAAGAAAAATTTCTTGACCTTCTGAAAGAACAATCTTCTTATGAAGAAGCCATTGGTTTAATGGCATGGGACATGCGCACAAAAGCTCCAAAAAAAGGAATGGATAACCGTTCTGAAGTTTTAGGAGTACTATCAGAAAAAGTACACGAAATACAAACATCTGACAAAATGAAATCTTATATCGATGAATTAAAAGGGCAAGTTGAAGACCCAGTACTCGTCAAGTCGCTGGAAGAAGCAGAAGAAACCTATAACAAGACAGCTAAGATTCCTGGAAAAGAATATCGTGAATATGTAACTCTCCAATCCAAAGCGGAATCCATGTGGGCAGAAGCAAAAGATAAGAACGATTTTGAAAGTTTTCGTCCTTATTTAGAAGAGCTGGTGGAATTCAACAAGCGGTTTGCGGATTACTGGGGCTACAAAGAACATCGCTATGATGCTCTCCTTCACAATTATGAACCAGGAATTACCGTATCTAAATTAGAAGAAGTTTTCCCAAGAGTGCGGAAGGCGTTAACGGATTTGTTAGATCAAATTAAAAAAGCTCCTATGCAGCCGGATCCTTCCGTGCTTGAAGGGCATTTTCCTAAAGCTCAGCAGGAGAAATTCAGCGAAGAAATACTGAAGCGGATGGGGTATGATTTTGAAGCCGGCCGTTTAGATGAAACAGTTCATCCTTTTGCTATCGGTTTAAATAGCAATGACGTTCGTGTTACGACTAAATACGATGAAAAAGATTTTAGAACCGCTGTATTTGGTACCATCCATGAAGGTGGCCATGCGTTGTATGAACAAAACATAGATCCTAAACTCACTTTTACTCCACTTGCAACGGGAACATCTATGGG
>NZ_JBAPTY010000106.1:0-6321 GCF_049282395.1 Halobacillus sp.
GCCCATGAGAAATAAGCAATGAGGATAACGGATAAAGAAGGACGGAGGCAGGTATATGAGCCATACAGAAAAACATCAAGAAAGCAGCTGCTGTTCGAACAAGAATACTTCGCCTGTAAATGGACAAAGCGGAACAGCCGTTAAGTCAACGGAAATATCATCCTGCTGCAGTAAAGAAAGTGCTACAGTGGTGGAAGAAGCAGGAACATCCTCATGCTATAGCAAAGAAAGTGATACAGCTGTTAAGTCAAAGGAAACTTCAACGTGCTGTAGTAAAGAAGATGATGAAGCTGCTCAATTAAAGGAACCATCCTCGTGCTGCAGTAAAGAAATGGGTGCAGCTAACGAAGAAGCAACATCAGAAACGTCCAGCTGCTGCAGCAACAGTACCTCTATGGACGAGAGGAAGGAAACACATACAGTAGAGCCATCCCTTTCGCGTTCCTCCGGGGTAACCGTTTTTAACGTTTCCGGAATGGACTGTCCTTCCTGTGCCGCCACTATTGAAAAAAGTCTGGGGCAGCAGGCTGGTTTTCAAACCGTGGAAATTCACTATGGAACAGGGAAGTTGAAAGTGGCTGCAAAAAACGAGGAAACCTTACACGAGGTTCCCATCCTTGTTCGGAAATTAGGCTTTGAAGCTGAAAGAGTATCTGATAAGAAGAAGAATACACAAACCTATCTTATTGAAGGGATGGATTGTGGTTCCTGTGCCAAAACGATTGAAAAACATCTTGGCAGTCAGCCTAAGGTAAATGAAGTCACGGTGAATTTTTCTACGGGCAAGATGCATATTGACCATGATACTTCATCGGAAGAAATCATTCAGGAAGTGGATAAATCAGGGTTTGCAGCTTCTCTGGAAACCTCAAGAAGAACAGAAGATCACGAGGCAGGGAAGAAGCCGACTGATAAAAGAACCACTATTTCAGGGGTACTACTTGCCTTGGGTTTTATAGGTTCCTTTACGAATATTCCAGCTTTGCTGATCACACTGCTCTATGCAGCTTCCATTGTAATTGGAGGATATAAGCCGGCCAGAAGTGCTTTTTATTCCATCAGAAGCCGCTCGTTGGATATGAATGTTCTAATGGCATCTGCCGCTTTAGGTGCTGCCCTTATCGGTGAGTGGTTTGAGGGTGCGATGGTTGTCTGGCTGTTTGCTCTTGGGAACACGCTGCAAAATAGATCTATTGAGCGAACGAGGGATTCGATTCGAAGTCTCATTAATCTTGCCCCGTCTGAAGCTACCGTGAAAGTAGAAAACGAGTGGGTAAGGAAACCTGTTGAGAGTATTTCCATACAGGACAGAATTCTCGTTAAACCAGGAGAGAAGCTGCCTCTTGATGGGGAAGTCGTTGCAGGTTCTTCCAGCATCAATCAGGCCCCGATTACAGGAGAGTCTCTTCCTGTTGATAAAGTGGAAGGCGACACCGTTTTTGCTGGAACGATTAATGAGCACGGTTCTCTTGAGATCCGCGTAACAAAGCTGGTGGAAGATACAACGATTGCAGGGATTATTCATCTCGTGGAAGAGGCTCAGGAGAAAAAAGCTCCGACTCAAGCCTTCGTAGATCGCTTCGCCAGAGTGTACACACCGATTGTATTCAGTCTGGCGCTGCTTGTGATGGTGCTTCCGCCGCTTGCCGGCTTCGGCAGCTTTGGCGAATGGGTGTATAAAGGTCTTGCCTTGCTGGTAGTTGCGTGCCCATGTGCTCTCGTCATATCTACTCCTGTTGCGATTGTTTCCGCTATCGGAAATGCAGCCAGGAACGGCGTGTTAATTAAGGGAGGAACCTTCCTTGAGAAAGCAGGCGCTGTTCAGGCGATTGCTTTTGATAAAACCGGTACATTAACAGAAGGGAAACCCAGAGTATCACAAGTATTTGCGCTGAATGGCCAGCATGACGAGCTGATTCGTATCGCTCATACAATCGAATCTCATTCGACACATCCCATTGCTAAAGCGATTACGGATTATGCAGGGGAAAGAGAAATTGGTGTGAGAGACGGCTTGAATTACCAGGCCATTGCAGGAAAAGGTGCTCAAGCCACGATGGATGGCGTTGATTACTTCGCGGGTAACCCTAAACTATTTGAAGAACTGGACATCTCAGTGGATAAAATTCGTGACCAAATCCATTCCATCCAGGGAGACGGGGGATCCCTCGTCATCGTCGGTACTCGCACGGAAATAATAGGTGTGATAGGAGTAGCGGACACAATTCGAGAGATCACGCTCGACTCTATTCAGAAACTGAAAAGCACGGGTCTGAAGGAAATGGTGATGCTGACAGGAGATAATGAAGGTACAGCTAAAAAGGTTGCCGAGTCAGCAGGGGTAGACCGCTACTTTTCAGACTTGATGCCTGAAGAAAAAGTAACGGCTGTTAAAAAGCTGCAGGCAGAAGGAAAAAGTGTGGCGATGGTCGGAGATGGTATTAACGATGCACCGGCACTTGCGACGGCGGATCTTGGCATTGCCATGGGAGGTGCAGGGACAGATACAGCCATGGAAACGGCCGATATTGTGCTAATGGCCGATAATTTAGAAAAACTGCCCTATACTATCAATTTAAGCCGGCGTTCCTTAAAGATTATTAAACAGAACGTATGGTTCTCTTTAATTACGAAATTTGCAGCGCTGCTGTTAATTTTCCCTGGCATTTTGACGTTATGGATGGCGGTATTAAGTGATACAGGAGCTGCTTTGCTCGTTATTTTAAACAGTATGAGATTATTAAGACAAAAATAGAGAGGGGCGCCTCTCTATTTTTTTTGAACTATATGGTTGAGTTACATTAGGAAGCTAGTTACAGGCCATAAATAGTGCTAAACCCAGGTAGGAAACTGCGTCTTCGACAAACTATCCCTATCGCGTAATAAGCCTCTTAAATAAAATTAACAATATGCTATAAGAGAGGCAGGAAAGATTATCTTGCATGAACTCTCAGGAAAAAAGGAATTACTTTCAAGAAGGAACATACCTTTTTTTGTTGAAGGAATTATGGAATGGATATTTAGAAAAGAAGAGGTGGTTTTGTGAGAGAGTACATTTACGTGTTGAAGCTTATTCCCCGGTTATACGAGGGAACAAATTGGACGGAACATGACGAAGATCTGATTAGACAGCACTTTGTCAGATTGAAAGATTACTGTAATGATGGCAAAGTAATCACAGCTGGTAAAACAGACAGAGATGATGATAAAGGTTTTGGGATTGTTATTTTTGAGGAAGAAAACGATGAAAAGGCAGAAATGTTTATGAATGAAGACCCTGCGGTTAAACATGGGATTATGTCAGCAGAAGTTTTCTCCTATAGAACTGCTCTAAAAAGGAAAGAACAAAATAGTAAATAACGGGGAAGGTTATTAATCATATCGATTTCAATTCTTTAGGAAAAGGGAGCGTTTATTGAAAACGCTTCCCTTTTACATGGGAGGATCAGATGGTTAACCTTTCTATACTGAAGTCGAATTGATAAGGGAGAACTATAATGAAGATTAAATCAATGCTACATTGCTCTATCGATGACGCTCTAACTGCCATGAATGAAGGATTTCAGGATTATGCGGTGGAGATTCAAATGACTGCCGATACGTTTATCCAGACCCTTGCCTCGAAGAAACTATCGCCAGAGTATTCGTTTGTGGCCTACGATGGCGTAAAACCGGTCGGAATCATACTGAACAGTATTCAGCCAATCGATGGCAAGTTAACGGCGTATAACGGCGGCACGGCTGTACATCCTGATTATAGAGGAAATGGTGTGGGACGTGAACTTGTTCAGATGTCAGAGGACCTGTTTAAGGAGAAAGAGGTGGAGGTCTCCACTCTTGAAGCCATTTCTGATAATACAGGAGCCATCCGTTTATATGAAAAGTACGGGTATTCCGTAAATGACAGATTATATACAATGAGAATGATGTTTGAGTAAAGGGAAGATGCTCCTTATACCGTGGAGTTAATTTCCTTCAGTGAATGGAAGGAACTCGCTGTCTCAGAAGAGCCTGTTCCGTGGCAGAATAAGATTCCATTCGTAGATCATCGCGAGATTTATGCCATTAAAGATGATGGTGAAACGCGTGGATATTTGGTGCTGTCTCAACAGCCGAATAAAATTCTGACTTTGTTTCAATTACAAGCAGTCGATGTCGGAGCTGCATATGACTTATTGCTTTCGAGTGTTGAGCATCATTTTTCAGGCTACCGGATCGTCGCTTTTAACGTTCCCCACCAGCATCCAGTGTATGAGACGTATCAGAGTAGAGAACCTCAACAAGTAATAGAGCAGGTGTGGATGAAGAACTAATAAGGGAACCGTTCTCTCTTGTAGATTACGTTTGGATAGAATCCTTAAATCAAAGTGTGTTGACGCTTGGCCGAACAATGGGGCCGATCATAAAAGTATAATCCTCTTCTTCTTTTCTATTTTTAAAAAAAGGTTCTGTTAAACGTCCGAATTGATTTTAAGGTAAAGCTCCCATTAGTTGAAGACTTGATTTCGAGACTTTTGTGAGAATTTGGTCCTGCGGGGGACGATTTCGCTTTTCGCGGGCATGTGTTGAGCTTCCTCGGGCTTAACAGCCCTGCGGGATCTCACCGACCATGTTCATCCCGCAGGAGTCTTCATCGTCCCCCTCCGGACCTGGCCGAATCAGAAGCTCGAAACGGGTTCATCCTTCACCCACTCGAAGAAAAATAACCATATGGGCGTATATCCTTTATTCAAGCTGAACTATGCGGGATAGCCTGTTATATAAGCATTGCAGGCAGGTTAAGGAAGAAAAAATCCTCTCTTTCCGAAAGGGTCCGTTCTTCCTACTAAAGTTGGGTTGGTGGGGAAATGGCGAGACTCCCATGGGAGAAGGGACTAGGTGAGATCCCGCAGGGAGTGAAACGAGCGAGGAAGCTCACCGTTCCCCCATAGGAAAGTGTTCAAATGTGGAATCACCCCGAAAGACACGACCAGCATAAGCCTAGCATCAAAAGGATGGTGGTTTTTCCATCCGTTGATGCTAGGCTTATGTCTCGAGTGTCTGGGTGATGGAACAAGACGAGTTATTTCCCCACCATCCCTATACCTATTAAGTAACGGACCCCGATTTATCTCGAAACTGAGTCTTCAACAATCCGGCCCTATTGCGTAATAAGCCTCTTATGAAAACAACAATAATAAACGATAACAGAGCTAAAAAATAGAATCTTGGCGAGATTAAAAAAAGCTTGCAGAGAAAGTCGGCTCCCTCTACAAGCAGGAAGAAAGTCTGTTAATAAATAATCTAACACGTTTCTTCCTCGATTAGTTTCTGGATTTTGTCCTGAATGGATTCTTTAGGCTGTTGAATCAACCGCCAATTCAATACGATCTCATCCTGGTCTTTCTTACCTAAGCGCGCAGCATCTTCCTCACTAGAAATTGATCTGGAATGAAGGTCGGAGAATTTTTTCTCAGACTTCTCCCTTAACCACTTTTTCGCAAAAGCGATTAACTGCTTATTGATTTGCTCATCTTCTTTATCCCCAGGGTAGGTAAAAAGGAATTTTCCTTTACTGAAGGAAAAAGCATAGTCATTGCCTTCATTTAGGATTAATTGATAAGAGCGGCCTAAATATTTGATCTTCTGGCCCTCTTCCACCGAAAGGCGATCAACATGGTACAGCTCGGCGTGATGCTTTTCCCACGTTTCTTTCATCCAGGCGGCTTTCTTCTTAAGAAATGCTTCGATTAATTCAGGCTTTCTTTTCTCGGGAGCGGTAACTTGAGCTCCATTCAATTCATCCATATAAATTTTTACGTAATAAATCGTCGGTTTGGTATGTAAATCATAGTGAATCTTATGTTCCTCATAAGTTAACTCCGGCATAGGGACGCCCCTTTCCTAGTGTTCTCTACTATTTTAATAGAGTGGAGCAGAAGCGTCAAAAATACTTGTCGATAAGAAGCCTTCGAGCCTAGTTATTGAAAGGACTGCAAGCTTTTTCCTTCTGAATGATCTTCAGGCAGAAGATGGTTAACGTTTTTGAAAAAGGTTTACTCTCTGAAAATGATTGAGGAGCTTTCCATATACAATCAAATAACTGTCTTATGACTTTTTCGATTCGATGGACTTCTGTTATGTATCGATGAATCAAATTATAGAGGTAGTGTACGTACTTATCGTACAGATCGCTTAAGGCTTTCTTATCTCTAGAGGTAATCTTAGAAAGTAATAGTAAATCTTGGTTCATAGGATTTTCTCCTTAGGCATTTTTGCTTATTACTTAAGATACCCTTTTGTATATATCTGAAACTATTTAACCGGACAATCGTACTAAGG
>NZ_JBAPTY010000107.1:0-4576 GCF_049282395.1 Halobacillus sp.
ATGCACAATAGCCTGTTATAAAAGCGTTTAATGCAGATTAAGGAGAAGAACTTTCATTCTTCTGGAAGGGTCCGTTCGCAACATTATAGCGGGGTTGGTGGGGAAATGGCGAGACTCCCATGGGAGAAGGGACTAGGTGAGATCCCGCAGGGAGTGAAACGAGCGAGGAAGCTCAACGTTCCCCCATAGGAAAGCGAGTTATTTCCCCACCTGCCCTTGTCCATCTAACGTAAAGGACCCATTTATCTCGAAACTGAGTCTTCAAGTAATGGGAGCTTAACTGTAATATCAACCCCGGACTTTAACCGTGTCATTATTTAAAACGAAGCAGGTCTCCTTTAATAATGTGATCGGACAATTTAAGCTTTTCACGTGCCTTTTCCCGACCTTCTTTACAATGGGAGCCATTTACAGGCTGGCTGCTGGCTGTTTTGTAACAAATGCCGTCTTGAAAGAGATAGGAAGGCGTTACAAAATCGCCATCACGGAAAGCTACAAATTCTTCTTTATCGTCAGCTAGAAGATTCTGGCTGAAACTCATGTAATTCTCTGTCTCTTTTCCGAGTAAATGAAAGACAGTGGAGCGGATGTCAATTTGCCCACCTAATGTAGTAAACGTTTTCCCTTCCATTCCTGGAATATGAATAAGCAGCGGGACGCGCTGGTTCGTTGTATGAGAAAGCGCCGTATCGGGCTGATCGAGAAGCTCATGCACTCCGTCTTCATATTCCTTAGAGATACCGTAATGGTCCCCGAACAGCACAAACATCGTATCCTGGTACATCCCTTCTTCTTTTAACGACTGAAACAGCTGACGAATCGATTCATCCAAGTACCGCACCGTAGTTAAGTAGCGATTGACCACCGGTTCCGAAGTTTCCGCAATTGGAAGGCTTCGGTCATTCTTATCCAATAAAAACGGAAAGTGATTCGTAAGGGTAATAAACTTCGCCATATAAGGCTCGTTTAACTGCTTCATATACGGGATTGATTGTCTGAAAAAGGATTTATCCTCTATTCCGTAATTAATCCGATTATCTTCGTTAATCTCATAATCTTGTTTGGATATAAACTGGTCATATCCAAGGGACTCATACATTTGCTCCCGATTCCAAAACGTTCTTACGTTTCCGTGAAAAACGGTAGTCTGATAGTCTTCCAAAAGTTCTGGCAGCCCGTTGAACGTATTATTGGGCCTGCGTACGAATGCAGAACCACCGTCGAGCGGATATAATCCAGTATCTACCATGAACTCTGCGTCCGAGCTTTTGCCTTGAGAAGCCTGATCGTAGAGGTTGGAGAAATAAAGACTTTCCTCTTTTAATTGATTTAAAAATGGCGTCACCGGTTCTCCTTTTACTTCTGCATCAATGACGAAGTTTTGAACGGATTCCAGTGTAATGAAAACCACATTCTTTCCTTTTGCCTGACCGAACCATTTTGTCTTTAAAGGGTCTTTCTCGGCCACATATTTTTCTACAGGTGCAGCGGCGGATTGGTCTGCCATAGTCTTCTGAAGTGGTGCCGTTATGCTGTAGGCAATATCAAACCATTGATACGCATAGATGCTGATGGAAGTCACAACTTTATCACGGTTATAGTTTTCCTGGAAAAGGTGGGGAGAATGCCACCAGGCAGCTGCCAGCATCACTAGGGAAATGCCCGCTGCACTTCCTGCGTATTGCTTTTTTTCTTTAAGCGTAATTGTGAAGGATCCTTTCTTGATCAGCCACCAGCCAATTACCACTAAATCAATAATAAATAACAGGTCCCATGGAGAAAGAAGAGTCCACGTACTTTGACTCAGTCCTCCTACGTTTCCTACCTGAAGCAGAATAGGAAGGGTGAGAAAATCTTCATAAAAACGATAATAAATTAAGTGAGCATAAAGAAAGAAGGTGGTTAAAAACATTAGAACGATTAATACCCATGGCTGCAGGCGTTTAAAAAAGAAAAACGAGAGCCCGAACCATAGCAGCAGAGGTCCGAGCGAGCTGAAAATTAATAATAAATGGTCGGTCACTCCGGGGGGTGACATTTGAAAAGCAACATACATAACGGCTGTTGTTTTCAGCCAGTAAAACAAGACAATCCAGGAAACTTTTCTCACGACTGGTTCACCTTCGGAAGGGTTTCAGAGCTCAAAACACGGTTCATAACTTCCCCGAGCCGAAGTAGATGGTTTGAATCTACATCACCCATAAGCGCAATCTGCACCCAGTTTCGTCTAGCCAAATAGCTGCTTTCGTAGTTAATGAAGATCCCATTTTTCTTTAACCTTTCCCCAAAACTCTGCTGAGAAATGTGATCCGGCAGGGCAATCGTAACAATCCCGTTTGAATAGCTGTGATCACCGAGAACCTTCAATCCCTGGTTACCCAGCACATTTCTAAGTTCCATCATGCATGCCCCAAGAGGCCTTTCATCGATTGAAGACAGAGATACCTCAAGAGCATGAACCAGGTTGGTAGAGTGTGTGTACGGGATGCTGTGATTAGAATCATAAACGCCAAGATCCAGGTATTTTGGAATATCCGGGTCCGGTACCGGTACATAATTATGAAAGACGATGGCCAGTCCAGGATAAGAGGCAAGCGCTTTACCGCTCACACTGGAAGCGATATGAACACCGGAAAGATCAAGCGGATCGGCACCGAGGGAACTGCAGGCATCCAGACAGAGTTTTACATTTTCAGAGTCTGCTATTTTTTTCAGTTCTCCGACATCAAACAAATACCCGGTCGAAGTTTCGCAATGGACACACCAGATCCATCCAATGGAAGGGTGTTCTTTCAGAAAGTCACGTACACGGTTTAAATTGATCGGTTCGTTCCACGCTTTCTGCATTCTGTAAAAATCAAGCCCTGTCCGGTGGGCGTGGTCCATCAGCCGGTCGCCGAATTCACCATTTGAGAGAATAAGACCCGTCCGGTCCAATTGTTTAATCTGCTGGGCGACAACGTCATTAGCAAGCGTTCCCGTCCCTACTGAGACCGTGACGTGTTTAGCATTTGTGCGCTCCGTAAGCAAGTTGCGCACTGTTTTCATTTGGCTGATAAAAGAGCCCGATCGATGAGACAGAGGAGAGGCTGCCAATGCCTCTTTCACTTCATCTTTTACGGCTACAGGGCCGGATAAAAACGATATCGGTTCATATCGAGCCAAGATCCGGTGGAAGGCCTGAGTAGCTTTTACAAAGCGATGCTTGGTTAGTTTCATCGGCTGGAACTTAGCACCTTCCTGACCAGTCATGGGGCCAAAAGGTTCAAACCCTAACTTCCGGTACAGCCTCCATTCACGCTCAGTCCCTGAGATTAATGCTGCATCATAGTTTTTCTGAAGACAGTATCGAATCAACTGGTCAATTAATCCAAAGAAAACCGAACCCTTGCGGTATTCCGGATGGATTGAAAGCAGACGAATTTCACAGGGAGCCTCGACCTCATGTAAGTAGCTGTCAAGATTAGGGAGTTTCTGATCGAGAGAAAACGGTCGCGTTGCCCGGACGGCAATCATACCGATAATTATTTCGCTTTCTTTAGCAATGATATATGTATTTTCAGTGTGAAAACGATCCACCAGCTTGCGGGTTTCGTTTTTTTCGTGCTGGGGGATTTCTTCTACAAATGTCTGGTAGTTTAATTCATGTATTTGTCGGTATTCTTCTTCCGAGTCAGCATTTTTATATTGAATAGACTGCTTTGTCATATCTGTTCCTCCTTTGTTAACAAACGGGGATGTACGGGAAAGGTGTGGGCTATAACGACCAGGATGTATCCAACTCCCAGGCATAGTCCAACCCCCGGGCTTTCCTGCCAGAGGGTTAAGAGAGGGGGGAGTCCCATTGCAACCATCATTACTTTGGAAAAAGGTAAAGGAGTAACGCTTGCAATAAAGGCAATGAGACCGAATAGGAGCAAACCTATAGGTTCGAGCATCAGGAGGGCTGCCAGATAAACGACTACACCCTTGCCTCCTCTTCCTTTAAGGAAAAGCGGCCATATATGTCCTGCAATTAAAGCGATAGCTGAGAAACCAATGATGATTGGAGAGACCGATAAGTAAAGGAGCAGGCTTAAAGGCAGGATCACTTTTAGTGCATCGATCACCACGGTCATTACAAAAGCCGGCTTTCCCAGAATTCGACCTGCGTTTTTGGCCCCGCCCGTGCCGCTTCCAAGCGTACGGATATCAGCACCTTTTCGCCATTTGGTCACCAAATAGGCGCCGTTTATATTCGCAATCAAATAGCAAATCACGATCCACACGTTACAACACCTTCCTATCTGATCATATTTTACCATCTTGAAGTTTCTGGTAAAGGGAGAAGGTGACGAAAATCCTCAGAATTTCTTCTTTTTAAGATTTTTCCCGCTGTTAAACCTCATTATCACTTGTTAAAAATAAGCTCCCGTTTGTTGAAGACTCAGTTTCGAGATATTGGTGAGCGAAAGGTCCTCCGGGGGACGATTTCGCTTTCCGCGGGCATGGGCTGAGCTTCCTCGGGCTTAACAGCCCTGCGGGATCTCACCGATCATGTTCATCCCGCAGGAGTCTACATCGTCCCCCTCCGGAC
>NZ_JBAPTY010000108.1:0-6746 GCF_049282395.1 Halobacillus sp.
GTCCGGAGGGGGACGATGAAGACTCCTGCGGGATGAACATGATCGGTGAGATCCCGCAGGGCTGTTAAGCCCGAGGAAGCTCAGCACATGCCCGCGGAAAGCGAAATCGTCCCCCGGTGGACCTTCCGCTCAATACAAATATCTCGAAATCAAGTCTTCAACAAACGGGAGCTTTTCTGTAAAAATTAATATAAAGATTTCATAGAGCTAAAGGATATGATAATCAGGTGGTTTTTTTCATAAAAATTGGCACAACCCCTGAAATGCCTTATACTTGGGTGAGATTAAATAAAGAGAGGTTGTCCCCATGAATCCTGTATTGCTCGTGTTAATGATGATAGGAATCGGTGCGTTAATTGGAGGATTGACCAATTCCCTTGCTATAAAGATGCTTTTTCGGCCCTATCGTGCGTTGTATATAAAGAATTTCCGCCTGCCTTTCACCCCCGGGTTGATTCCAAAGAGACAGAAAGAACTCGCGAGACAACTGGGGCGAATGGTGGTCGAGCATTTACTGACCGCAGAAGGTCTGCGTCGTAAACTGGAAAGGCCAGCTTTCCAAACCCAAATGACGGAATGGGCTCAGGAAGAAATCGAGAAAATACTTAACCATCCGGCCACTCTTAAAGAGATGCTGGAGGAACTTGACCTGGATATGAATACGATTCATCTTGAGCAGTCAATTTCCAGCTGGGTAGAGAACCGATATCATTCTGTAATGGATAACTACCGGGAAGAAACCTTAGAAAATCTCCTCTCCTACGAATGGAAAGAAAAAATTGAGGTGGGAGCGGATCAGCTTGCTGACCATATTCAAGAGCAGGTTACATTGTACTTTCAAAGTCCGGAAGGCAGATATAAAGTAACTGCACTAATTGATAATTATCTTGATAACCTAGGGTTTCTTGGAAATATGATTTCCTCTTTTACGGGACCGGATGGTATTACAGAGCGAATCTACCCTGCGATTATTCGTTACGTTTCAGATAAAGAAATGACTTACTGGCTGAGAGGAATGCTTCAGTCCGAACTTCAGCGGGCTATGAATCAGCCTGTAGGGTTTTACGAAAATAAGATCGGGCGAACTGCCGTTGCTCATACATTAGAGCAGGCCGTCGCGAAAGCACTGCCGCTTGAAGAATGGCTTCAGAAAACGGTAGCGGAATGGTCAAAACCCTATCAGCATAAAATTCTTCAGGAATTCGTGCCTCTTCTTGTTAAGAAAATGAGCGTGCTATTATCCGGCAAGATGGAAAGTATGATGGAATCCATGCACCTTTCAGAAATTGTGCAGGAAGAAGTGGAAGCTTTTCAGGTTGATCGGCTGGAAGAAATGGTTCTTGGAATCTCTCGACGGGAATTCAAAATGATCACGTATCTGGGAGCATTGCTTGGCGGTCTGATTGGATTGCTGCAGGGTTTAATTGTTTTAATTCTCGGATAAATAGGGATTCCTATACATCACATCTTCAGTTTGTTATAGTGGGGTAGGAGTCAAAGAACGAAACCATTTAGGAGGCTTTTAATTTATGTCTAATATCTATGATCACGCGTATGATCTTGAAAAAGCAATTAGAAACAGTGAGGAATTCACAAGCTTGAAAGAAGCTTATGAAGCAGTAATGAATGATGAAGCTGCTAAAAAAATGTTTGAAGATTTCCGTCAGACACAAGTAACTCTTCAACAGAAACAAATGCAAGGTGAAGAGATTTCTGAAGAAGAAGTAGAAGAAGCTCGTAAAGTTGTTGAACTTGTTCAGCAGCACCCTCAGATTTCTAAACTGATGGAAGAAGAGCAGCGCTTGAACACGGTTATCAATGATGTAAGTAAAATCATCACTAAACCGCTGGAAGAGCTTTACGGAAACCCGGAAGAGCCACAGCAATAATAAGGAAAGTCATCCTCCTCGAGGGTGGCTTTTTTTATTGGTGTTTTCATCAATAGAACCAGGAGTGGACATCTCCCCAAAAAACTTGTGTCTCTATCACCAGTTTTATGTCGTTTCGTGCAGGGGAAATTCTTACAAATGGAGAAATGAAATAGAGAGAGAATTTTTATAAAGGGGTTTGAGAATGAAATATTTCGTTATTGAAGAAATAGACAATGTCGTCCATTTAAAGATAGCCCGTGGTGAAAAATATAATGCCTTGGATGCAGAAATGCTGAAAGAATTCGCTGAAGCGATTCAACAGGTAAAAGAATATGAAGGCCAGGTAGTGGTACTCTCCGGAAAAGGAGATGGCTTCTGCGCCGGCGGAGATCTTAGCATGATGGACAGAGTGAGTGATGCAAAACAATATGACGAGGTAATGAATCATATCGAAACCATCGTGTCTTCCATTTATACCATGCCGAAAATCGTGGTTTCGGCTATTCATGGTCCTGCCGTAGGACTTGGTTTAAGCATTGCCCTTGCAGCGGATTACGTAGTAGCGGAGCCGGATGCTACGATTTCAATGAACTTCATTGGCATTGGTCTTATTCCTGACGGAGGGGCTCACTTTTGGCTCCAGCAGCGTCTAGGGACTCACCAGGCGAAGCAATTTGCCTGGAAAGGAGAACAGATGAGGGCGAAAGAGGCCTATGACCACAAACTCGTGGATATCGTTGTGAACGGATCCGTGCAGGAAGAAGCTCATGAACTGGCGAAAAAATGGAGCAGGCGTCCTTTGAAATCCATGATCGCAACGAAGGAAATTTATCATCAGTATGGACTTGATCAATTAATGCTTTATCTTTCAAAGGAACGAAAAGCCCAGTGGGATATGAAGCAGACTCACGATCACCATGAGGGTGTAAAAGCTTTTAAAGAAAAAAGACAGCCTAATTTTAAGGGAGAATAAAAAAAGCCGCGCAGATAAGCGCGGCTTTATTACGTGAGATCGTTACGGTTGTACCAGGTTTAAGCCAGTAGTGGGGAATTCGTTATCTGTGAAACAGAACCAGGTGTCCCTCAGGTGCGACACAGCGATGAGTCTGTTCACTGTACCCTTCCTCTTCTAATCTTTTCTGCCCTATTTTTTTTGCTTCATCATCATTCTCCGCCTGAAATGTCTCATCCAGAACGTTCGTGCCATCACTCTTAAATACGGTTAAAAAATACGTCTTCACAACTGTGTCCTCCTTGAACTGAATAAGTGTTCATTATTTTACATTAGCGATTGATGAATGAAATTCCTGCCTTCTAGAAAATTTTTTAAATAAATGAAACGAAACTGTAGTCTTTTCGTAGTAGAATTAGAAGGAAAGGGGTGCAGAGAATGACTTTAAGACTAGAGAATGTAACTAAGAAATTCGGATCGTTTACAGCGGTCGATGATTTATCGCTGGAGATTCCTGAAAAACAGATTTATGGCTTTTTAGGGGCTAACGGAGCAGGAAAAACCACGACCTTTCGTATGATTCTGGGGCTTCTGGATCAAACAAAAGGATCCATCTCCTGGAACGAGGGATCGATCGGATATGACCAAAGCCATTTGATTGGTTACTTACCAGAGGAAAGAGGGCTGTATCCGAAATTAAAAGTACAGGAACAACTTATTTACTTAGCCAAGCTACGAGGGATGAATAAGTCGGAGACAGTGAAAGAATTGGACTATTGGCTGGATCGATTTAAAGTACCTGAATATAAAAATAAAAAAGTTGAAGAACTGTCCAAGGGGAATCAGCAAAAGATTCAATTTATCTCAGCTGTGTTACATAAACCCAAATTGCTCATATTGGATGAGCCTTTTTCAGGCCTTGATCCAGTAAATGTGGAAATGCTGAAGAAAGCGGTCGTGGACTTGAAGGAGGCGGGAACCTCCATTGTTTTTTCTTCTCACAGGATGGAGCATGTGGAAGAGCTCTGTGAGTATCTATGTATACTTCATCATGGAACACCGGTGGTTCGTGGGCGTTTGAAAGATATTAAGCGTTCCTTTGGCAAAAAGAATATTCGAGTGCATGCGGACTTTGACACCGCATACCTGGAGCAAATCCCCGGCGTTACCAAATATAAGCCTGTGCAGGACGGCTGTGAACTGGAAGTGGAATCTGAAAACATTTCACAGGAAGTTTTTCGAGAACTGCAAGGAAAAGGCTTTGTCCGCACGTTTGACCTGGAAGAGCCGACATTGAACGATATCTTTATTGAGAAGGTGGGGGCTTCCTATGAATAAGTTCTTCATTATGATGGGGCACACTTATAGAAACCGGGTGAAATCAAAATCATTTCTAATTACCACCATCATTACAGTGCTTATTATTTTTGGATTGACAAATTTACAACAAATTATTAATTCTTTTAGTGGGGATGAAGAAGAGAAGACGGTTGCCATTATAGCTGAGAACGAAGATTGGATTGAATCCATTAAGCAGCAGATGGCGACCAATCAGGAAGTAGCTGTTGAAGCCTATAGCGGAAGTCTGGGAGAGGCAAAAGAAAAGGTGGAAGCGGGAGATTTTCAATCCGTTACGGTTCTTGAAGAAGCAGAGAATGGTCTGCCTCAAGCCGATTATTATGCCAATCAGGTCGCAAATACTGGAACGAGTGAACCCATCAGGCAGGCTCTTCAGCAGCTTAAAGTTCAAATTATTACAGAAAGAGCGAACGTGAATGATGAAGTTCTTCAACAGATTTCTGCTCCCGTTGCCTTTGAATTAAACGCACTTGAAGAAAGTGCGAAAACGGCTGAAGAGCTGAACCAGACACGAGGACTCGTCTACGTTATGCTATTTTTTATGTATTTTGCTGTGATGATGTATGGCAATATGATTTCAACTGAAGTGGCCACTGAAAAATCCAGCCGGGTTATGGAAATCCTGATTTCGAGTGTATCTCCTGTAAATCAGATGTTTGCCAAGATTATCGGTATTGCTCTGGTTGGGTTAACACAGTACGGGATTTTTATCCTGGTGGGTTATTTAGGGATTCAGCAAAGTAAAAACTCCGGGAGCGGGTCATTGCTTGAATCATTCGGTTTGACGAATGTGGATCCGTTAACTGTCGTATATGCCCTTGTATTCTTTGTACTTGGTTATTTACTGTATGCGACACTTGCCGCCACACTGGGTTCGCTTGTCAGCCGGCTTGAAGATGCCCAGCAAATCGTTGCCCCTATGATGATGCTTGTTATTGCTGCGTTTCTTATTTCTATTTATGGCCTAGGGCAGCCGGATGCTGCTTTTATTACCATCAGTTCCTACTTTCCGTTTTTTGCTCCCCTGACCATGTTTCTGCGTGTTGGGATGCTCGATATACCGATATGGGAAGTGCTGCTTTCGATCGGAATATTAATTGTTTCCATTGCTCTCCTTGCCTTCCTGGGAGCACGCATTTATCGCGGCGGAGTGCTGATGTATGGGAAGTCTTCATCCTTAAAGGATTTGAAAACAGCTTTGCAGCTTTCTAAAAAGGAAAAATAGAGCCAATCCGCGTTTCCAAACTGGGAGCGCGGTTTTTCTATATCCTTCGTTAGCCATACACTTCAGGACAGGAGAGGGACGATCCACTGCCAGCATCATGCAGGGTGCGTGGAACGTTTGAAAAGAAGATTCACATTGCAAGTATCCACCTTTTCTTTACGAAATCGGCAGCTTAACTGTAATAGCTGAACCGAGATAAAACAGAAGCTTTAAAAAGGCGAACGTGCATTCGAAATACACCTTTGTTAAAATAAAGGAAAACATGATGAAAGGGGTGGGGATATGCCAGAAAAGCTGCGATTTATTCATGCGGCAGATTTGCATCTGGATAGTTTGTTTAAAAGTAAAAGCCATGTATCTAAAGGGCTGTTGGAACGTTTGAGAATGAGCACCTTCGAAGCTTTTGACCGGCTTATTGATGCCGCTATCCGGTTTCAGGTAGATTTCGTTTTAATTGTTGGTGATTTATTTAATGAGGAAATGAGAAGCTTGAAAGCTCAAATACACTTGAGGAAAGGCTTTGACCGGCTGGCCGACCATGCTGTGCATGTGTACGTCAGCTATGGAAACCATGATTTTTTACAGGGGGCTCATTATCCCATTGAGTTTCCAGAAAATGTACATATATTCGCCTCCCAGGATGTAGAAGCTTTCACATATAAGAAAAAGGGAGAGGCGCTGGCCAATTTATATGGCTTCAGTTACGTGGAGAAGAAGGTCACAGATCGTAAGGTAAATGAGTATATCCGTGAAGGGGAAGTTCCTCTGCATATAGCTATGCTGCATGGAAGTCTGGATACAAATACCGAACATGACGTGTATGCTCCGTTCCGTCTGGAAGAACTGTATGAGAAGCGGATGGATTATTGGGCTCTTGGTCATATCCATAAGCGTCAGTTCTTATCGGAAGATCCGCCGATTGTCTATCCAGGGAATATACAGGGTCGTTCAAGGAAGGAATCGGGTGAAAAAGGCTGTTATCTGATTGATTACGATAACGGGGAATGGAAAAAAACATTCCTGCCTTTGCAAAGTTTCGTGTATGACACCATATCTCTTTCTGCTGAGCATCTGGATACCCCTCAGGAGCTTGAAAGAGTCCTGGATGAAGCCAAATCATTGGTACAGCGAAATGATGGGGGCATCATGCTGGAAGTTATACTCACTTCTACTCATGGACGTCTTAAGAAGTGGCAGTCTGAAGGACTGCTTGAAGATTGGATAGAGCTTTTGAATGAAGATGAAGGAGAAGAAGATCATTGGGTGTGGATCGATCGCGTCCGTATTGAAGATAAGCCTCTCCAGGATGAAGAAGATCTTAGGAAAGGTCAGCATTTTA
>NZ_JBAPTY010000109.1:0-1938 GCF_049282395.1 Halobacillus sp.
CTATACATCGATATTTGTTATGGCGGGCTGTATTGGATACAGCGTGTATGATGAACGGCTTGCTTATAGCTCGTTCATGTTCCTGATCATCAGTGTCCTTGCTTATCCTGTGAAAAGAAAGTACAGCCATATGGACATGGGAGAAACAGCGGTATGGGTGCATCCGGTGGCTTTGTTTATTTCATCTGCTATTTTATACGAACCACTCATTGGCTGGTTTCCTGCTTATCAAGAAGGTTTAGCTTTTCCATTTCATTTGGCCGTCACCGGAATCTTACTTGCGGTTGTCCATCTCTTATGGAAGAAATTCAAGGATCAACAGCTTTCTGCCGCCAGTTTTTATACCGGGCAAGGTTCTTATATCCTGGCTATGGTGAACCTGGCAGGCAATTCCAGAGTGGACCCTGTTTTGATCCGTCCTTTCATTCTGTTCGTCGGCATCGGCATGATGCTATGGTTTGTGCTATATGCTAAAAGAGCATTTCTCTGGTTATTTGTGTCTGTTACGATGTTAGCTTTTTACATCTCTTTAATGGATCCATTATCGTTCGATTCGTTTGCTTCGTTTTTTACTTATATGATACTCGCACCTGCTCTGCTCGTCTTTCTTGGAGATGTGAGACTTGGAAAATGGGAAGAAAGACAGCCTTATTTTTATTGGCTGGCTCATTCTGTTCAGCCGCTGCTGATCGCTCTTTTCCTGCTCAATTCACTGGGCGGGGAAGCGATGTATCCCTGGGTACTGGGGATCCCCCTTAGTCTGTACGTCTACAGCTCATTAACAGCCTCTAGGGAATGGGAAATCAAGCTGATGCTATACGCAGCTTTGACGACGCTGTTTTTTGCAGTGTGGACGGTCCCTGGCTACTTTGGCTGGTGGGAGGCGGTTCCGGAAACGTATGCCTGGTTCGCGACCAGTATAGGCATCGCAGGGATCTGGATGGGTGTACCAGCCGTGTGGAAGAAAAGGGTCGAATGGTATCTCATTCCTTTTTCCATTTTCGGATTGTCTCTCTTGATCAACAGACTGGAACCTTGGGCGCCGTATGAATGGCTTCTCGGAGTCGGGTACGTTATTCTGGTCCTTTTCTTTATGCATCGCAGAAAGTGGTCACTCGCCCGCTTTATTCCCTTGTTACTTAGCCTGGCTCTATGGAATGAGATCAGCCTTAATTGGGAGCGTCCATCGTTCATTACGTTGATGATCGTTTGTATCGGTCTTCTGCTTGCGGCCGGCCGCTATTTCCACCGTTTATTGATCGGGCCGAAAATAGAAGCCGATGCCTATACCTGGACAGCGCTCTTCTATATTGGCTATTTGAACCTGACGACCATGATGGATGAGAACGTCTGGATCCGGGTCATTCCCGTACTATTGTTGAGTGTCTGGTTCCTATTTAACGCTAATAAATGGAAGGAACCTCTGCTTGGCAAATCGTTTATTACATTGGGAGCCGGGTGTTTATATACCGGGTACATCATCGTATTGGTGGATTATCATGCTCTGATTCCTGACTTAATCGAAGCTGAGCTGCAAGTGCTTCCCGTTCTTGGTGTTCTTTTCGTACTGCGGAGAAAAACCTGGCGGGAATACTCCGCGATTCTGAGTCATGTGCAGCTTGCTGCTCTCCTGCTGATTGCTGCTTATTTAGTCGTCGACGGCATCCAGAGTCATACGATCTGGGACGCGTGGATCCTTGGCGGTTTATCGCTCCTATCGATGATTGCCGGCATGCAGTTCCGAATCAAATCTTACTTTTTCGTCGGCATGGGTGTGCTGGTTTTCAATGTTCTCTATCAAACCAGACCCTACTGGGGCAATCTTCCGTGGTGGGTGTACCTTCTGCTTGCAGGCCTTATCCTCATCGGAATAGCGAGCTACAATGAATGGCAGAAACAACAATCCGATAATCGCAAACCCGTAGACCGGAAGTTAAA
>NZ_JBAPTY010000110.1:0-16033 GCF_049282395.1 Halobacillus sp.
AAATAATGGAGCGGGTGAAGGGAATCGAACCCTCATCATCAGCTTGGAAGGCTGAGGTTTTACCACTAAACTACACCCGCAATATATAATTATTAAATGTAAGAGTTGCTCGATGGTCGGGAAGACAGGATTCGAACCTGCGACCCCTTGGTCCCAAACCAAGTGCTCTACCAAGCTGAGCTACTTCCCGTATAATGGTGCGCCCGAGAGGAGTCGAACCCCTAGCCTTCTGATCCGTAGTCAGACGCTCTATCCAATTGAGCTACGGGCGCTTATCAAAAAAGCGACATTTATTAATGTAACATGCTTTCCGGTTTAACGCAAGGGTTTTTTGAAAAAACTTAGTGCGGCCGAGAGGACTTGAACCTCCACGGGGTTGCCCCCACTAGGCCCTCAACCTAGCGCGTCTGCCGATTCCGCCACGACCGCAAGTTGTAAAGACAATCCGCTGCTGATCATGGTGATTGGAAAGTGCGGGTGGAGGGACTTGAACCCCCACGCCGTGAAGCACTAGATCCTAAATCTAGCGTGTCTGCCAATTCCACCACACCCGCGTTAATAAATGGTGAGCCATGAAGGATTCGAACCTTCGACCCTCTGATTAAAAGTCAGATGCTCTACCAACTGAGCTAATGGCTCGCAATGTTAATTAGGATCTCATTACTAGTTCGAAATATGCTCGTGGTGTTGCAAGTTTACTCGAAGAAGTCTCACTCCTCGCAAGCCTGCGAAGGTGGCAGTTCAAGTAGTTGGCTTGCTCTACCAACTGAACTAATCGTTCGTAATGTTATCAATCTAGTTTCTAATGAAAAATCAAGGAGCTTTTTTAAAAGCACAAGGACTATCATATAACGTCCAATGCATTTTGTCAACTCATTTTTCAAAAGAAAATGGCTGGGCCAGCTGGATTCGAACCAGCGCATGACGGTACCAAAAACCGTTGCCTTACCGCTTGGCTATGGCCCAAACATTAAAGTGGCGGTCCGGACGGGACTCGAACCCGCGACCTCCTGCGTGACAGGCAGGCATTCTAACCAACTGAACTACCGGACCTATGTATTAAAAAGTGACCCGTACGGGATTCGAACCCGTGTTACCGCCGTGAAAGGGCGGTGTCTTAACCACTTGACCAACGGGCCAACACATAATAAGTAATGGCGGAGAAGGAGGGATTTGAACCCTCGCGCCGCTTGCGCGACCTACACCCTTAGCAGGGGCGCCTCTTCAGCCACTTGAGTACTTCTCCATAATGGCTCCAACGGTAGGATTCGAACCTACGACCGATCGGTTAACAGCCGATTGCTCTACCACTGAGCTACGTTGGAATAATGAAAAACATTGAATTTGTTTGCTTGTCCTAAAAACAACTTCGCTATCAGCGACGTTTTATATAATATAATATCCAACTGATAATGTCAAACCCTTTTCCACAAAAAATTTGTTTCTTTTTCTTGTTTCGGGGGTTGTTTTGTTAAGGCTTATTTAATTTAACACGCACTTAATAATCCGTCAATGGATTTTTCACTTCTTTTTAAGTTTTCCCCTGCATTTTCCGCAGCCATACCTTTTCGTATTTACTCTTCTCTTTCTCGTATATTCCCGACCGCATGAGGTGCACATATAATAATGTAACTCTGCCTGCTTCTGCTTTTGAGATGGCAAGGCTTCACAGAACCTTGGAGAGTTCGTGGTTTTCAGAAGTTCTTTAAAATCACGGTCCCCGTGCTTGTATCCTTTACCCTCGATATGCAAATGATAATGACAAAGCTCATGTTTAATGATGCCCTTAAACTCTTCCTCTCCCAGTTCTTCCAAATACTTAGGGTTTAGTTCGATCACTCTTTTGGAAGGAATATACCGGCCTCCTGTCGTTCGAAGTCTTGGGTTGAATTCGACGTTATCTACGTAAGGCTTTTGAAAATTGGCAAGTGAAATTTCTTCTGTCCATTGTTGTAATTCTTCATTTGTCAGCTTCATACAGGAACACCTCCCGGCTTTTTAGCATACTTTATCATAAGTCTCAAAAAAGATGAATACAAAGGAGTTGATATTCATGCCCGCATGGCTAAAAAATCAAATGGCGAGAGCTTTCGCCAATAAAGATAAATACCAAATTAAAATGCTGAACCAGTGCTGGTACTATTACCAACATCTCTATAAATAAAAGAATACCCAGAAGGAAAATCTCCTCCCGGGTATCTAGAGCAATTCTTATGATTGTGGCAGCATAGTAAGCGCGATTCGTTGTTTTTGGGTATCTACCTGATCTACCCAGACCGTTACAACATCTCCTACAGAAACAACGTCCATTGGGTGTTTAACAAACTTATTCGAAAGCTTGGAAATATGGACAAGCCCGTCCTGTTTTACTCCTATATCTACAAAAGCCCCAAAATCCACTACGTTTCTAATCGTTCCCTCAAGCTCCATACCTTGTTCTAGATCATCCATAGATAATACATTCGTTTTCAGCAGTGGTTTTGGCAAGTCATCCCTCGGGTCACGTCCAGGCTGAACGAGTGATTTCCTAATGTCCTCAAATGTCATCGTGCCGAGGTCCAGTTCTTCAGCTGTTTGTTTGACATCCATTGCCTTCAGCTTCTCTGCCATTTCTGAGCTGCCTAAATCTTCAACAGTAGCACCGACCATTTTCAAAAGTGAGCGGGCAGAACGATAGCTTTCCGGGTGAATAGGTGTACGATCCAATGGTTCTTTTCCATCCAGAATTCTTAAAAATCCAATACTCTGTTCATACGTCTTGGCCCCAAGCCTTGGAATATCCTTAAGCTCCGAGCGTTTCGTAAATTTCCCGATTTCTTCTCTCTTCTTCACTACATTATTGGCTACAGCTTTACTAAGACCCGATACGTATTGCAGTAAAGAAGAAGAAGCTGTATTAACGTTTACTCCTACCTGGTTAACTACAGTTTCTACCACGAACGTCAATGATTCATTTAATTTCTTCTGAGTGACATCATGCTGGTACTGACCGACTCCAATGGATTTCGGATCAATTTTTACTAGTTCCGCTAATGGGTCCTGAACTCTCCGGGCTATAGATACAGCACTTCTTTCTTCGACTTGCAGATCAGGGAACTCTTCACGTGCTAACTTGGAAGCAGAATACACACTGGCTCCCGCTTCGTTCACGATCATATAAGAAGCATCCAGGTTATGTTTTTGAATCATATCCGCAATGAATTGTTCTGTTTCTCTGGAAGCCGTTCCATTTCCAATCGCCATAAGTTCAATCGGATATTTCTTCATAAACGACAATATTTTTTTCTCTGCTCCGGCCGTATCATTTTTGGGTGCTGTTGGATAAACAACGGCAATATCAAGTACTTTCCCGGTTTCATCAATAACCGCCAATTTGCACCCGGTACGGTAGGCAGGATCCACTCCTAATACAACTTTCCCTTTTAACGGTGGCTGCAGCAACAAACTTCGGAGGTTACTGGAGAACACTTCAATCGCCTGCTCTTCGGCGCTTTCAGAGAGTGAATTCCTGATTTCTCTTTCGATGGAAGGTTGAATTAAGCGCTTATAACTATCCTGAATGGCTTCCGTTAAAATTTCCCGTAGTTTGCCTGAAGTAGAATTCTTGACCACCTTTCTCTCTATGTAACCAACAATGGATTCTTCAGGAGGATGCACTCCTACTTTTAATACGCCTTCCTTCTCCCCGCGATTTAACGCTAAGATACGGTGGGAAACGATCGATCTTACAGGTTCCTGGTATTCGTAGTACATTTCGAATATATTTTTTTCATCCTTATCTGCGTTTTTATCAGATGATTGTATCGTCCCTTTTTGAAAGGTCTGTTTCCTTATTTGATCCCGGTAGGCTGGGTCATCCGAAATCCATTCGGCAATAATATCATTCACACCAGCTTCTACCTCTTCTTCACTTTCCATTTCGTGTTCTTCAGAAAAGTAGGATAGCGCTTCTTTAGAGAAGTTCATATCTTTTTGCTCCCACACTCGCAAAGCAAGAGGTTCCAAACCTTTGTCCTTCGCAATCGTAGCTCTTGTTCTTCGCTTCTGCTTATAAGGGCGATATAGGTCCTCAACTTTTTGAAGCTGAGTCGCTTGCTGAATTTCTTTACGCAATTCTTCAGTTAATTTATCCTGCTCATCGATTAACCGAATGACTTCTTCTTTTCTTTGCGTCAGATTTTTTACATAACTCCACTGATCTTCTATTGTTTTAATCTGTACTTCATCTAATCCACCCGTCAATTCTTTTCTATAGCGGGCAATGAAAGGCACGGTATTTCCTTCATTCAGTAATTCTATAACTTGCTTAACCGATGATTCCTTGATACTGGTCTGTTGAGCTACCATGCTCATCAACTCAGGCTTCTGCTCTATTTCACTCAAAAAAAGTCCTCCTTCACAAACCTCTACTCTGTATTGTATCAAATTCTTGGATGGTCCGTCAGAAGAACGCGAAATCATCCTTCCTCTTTTTTAGCTATTGAAAAAGGCCTTATTCTCTTTTAGAAAGAATAAGGCCTTTTATACATACTCCATGGCAATTAAAGTGGTATCATCTTCTCTGGCTTGTCCATAAAGTTCTTTATATTGATCAGTAATATCGTTCACATTATTCGTGGAGATATATTTAGATGTTAATCGACGGTCATTTACTCCATCCGAAAAAAGCATAAAGATCATACCTGCGCTGATCTCTCCCCTGGATACTCTTAACTTACGAGAGAATCCGGCTAAATAACCTGCCAATGGAATATTGCGATGTCTTCTGCCATCTGGTTCAATGATAATGACTCCAATATTCCCAATGGAAGAGTATGAATATGTTTTAGCAGTAAAGTCTATTCTAAGTATGCCAAGAACGACTCCTCGTTTACCTACTAACACTTCATTACATTTACGAACCAGGGCTTCAATAGTTAAATCCGTGTGTTCTTCAATGACATTCATAACGGCTTTAGAAGATTCATGAGCCATTTCTCCACTTCCCAATCCATCAGCTAAAGCACATATGAAAGCATCTTCCGTTTCTTTATAAAAGTAACTATCTCCGCAATAGTAGTTGCCTCTTTTCGCTTTTTGATAAATCGATAGACGGACATGCTTGTACTGTTCTTCCACTAGAAGGCCTCTACCGATTCAGCTTGCAAGGCTTCCCTTAGTTTGCGAAGAGCTCGTCGTTGAAGACGAGAAACGTGCATCTGGGAAATCCCCAGTTTTTCTCCTGTATCCTTTTGGCTCATATTCTCAAAGTACGTGCACTGAAGAATTTCCTGTTCCCGTTCACTTAGAATTGGAAGGACTTTCTCGAGAAGCATCTGCTGATCAATTTGAGAATATCCATCTTCCTGATTGCCGATAAGGTCAAGGATCGTTACCGTACTTCCATCAGAATCCGCTTCAATTTTACGATCAACAGATAAAGCTTTGTAGCTTTTACCCATTTCCATCGTTTCGAGGACATCCTCTTCTGAAACTTCCAGGTGGTCCGCTATTTCAATAACGGACGGGGACCGCTGAAGAGTGTTGGTGAGTTCTTCGGCCGCTTTTTTAATTTTAGGGCCAAGCTCTTTAATACGACGGGGAACATGTACACTCCACGTTTTGTCACGGATAAATCGTTTAATCTCTCCGATGATCGTAGGGATAGCAAATGATTCAAAAGACTTTCCAAAAGAAGGATCATACCGGCGAATGGCCGCTAAAAGACCCAGCATACCAACCTGGACCAGGTCTTCATGGATGGTGCTGTTTTTTGAATACTTGCGTGCAATGGATTCCACAAGGTCTTTATAGACAAGAACAATCTTCTCCTGCACTGCTTCATCAGTAGGATGTTCTTGTAAATGCTCTATCCATTCATATACTTCATCATTGTGATGTTGAGATCTGGTCGCCATTCTGACCCACCTCAGCTTCATGGAGATATTTCGTCATTAGTACAATTACTCCATATTTACTATTAATTTCAACTTTATCCATAAGTGCATCGATCAAGAACAAACCGAAGCCACCTTCACGGAGCTCTTCAATATTGTCATCTTGCTTGTAAGGACCGATATCCTGCTTAATATCTCCAAGGTTAAAGCTGCCGCCGTGGTCTGCAACCATTACTTCAAGGCGGTCATCATACACACCAAAACCGATGGTTATTTCTCCTTCACCCGTTTCATTATAGCCGTGTTTAACAGCATTCGTAATGGCTTCAGAAATGGCTACTTTTAAATCTTCAATATCTTCATAGGTAAAACCCATGCGGTTGGCGATACCAGAAATGCTTAAACGTACCACGCCGATATACTCCGCTTTGGCAGGGACCTTTATTTCAACAAAATCAAATGGTTCCATTATTGCATTCCACCTTGTACTGTAGAATCTATATTCATGATCTCTGTAAGACCGGTAATTTTAAACAAGCGGTACACACGCTCCTGCATTTGTACCAATTTCAAATCAGTGTTGTACTCTTTTGTGGATTTTAAGGCGCTTATAAAGACACCGAGACCTGTAGAATCCATGTAATTCACATTCTGCAGATCAACTTCCACAGTCTGACCTTCTTCTTTCGTTAGAGGCAATAGAGCATCCTTTAGCTTCGGTGCCGTAAATGCATCCACCTCTCCCGAAAGTACAACATAAGCGACATTTTCTTTATTCGTAACATCTATCGTTAGGTTCATCTAAAAGTCCTCCTAATATTCCTGTAAAAGTCCATCAAACGGTAAATACCCGTTTCATTTGAGGACTAAACATTTCTTTTTAAAATGATCAGGGTGAAATCATCACGCAGATGAAAGTCCTGAAGACGTTCAAAATGCTTGTACACATTCTCTACCGTTTCCTGAGCCGGCAAATGGGAATATTGTTTGATAACGTGAAGAATTTCTTCCTGCTCAATAAAACGATCTCCCTGCCTGCACTCCGTCACTCCGTCTGTGAGAAGGATAATCATATCGCCCTTTTCCACTTTCTTTTCATACTGAGTGTAGCTTGTTTCCGGCGATACCCCTAGAACAAGTCCAGGCACATCAATTTCCTCGAACTCATCCCGGTCACTATAGTAATAAAAACCAGGCTCATGCCCCGCAGAAGAATAAGAGAAAGTGTGCGTATTAGAATTATAGAGTCCATAAAACATTGTAATGAACATACTCGCATCCACATTTCGTTCAACGACGCGATTCAAACTGCCCAGAATCACGCTTGGATCCATACGCATTTCCGGATAGCTGTCCATTGAATATTTGATCATAGACATACACAAAGCTGCAGGTACCCCTTTTCCGATAACATCCGCAACAGCTATTCCGAGAGAACCTTTGCCATCCTGAACAAAATGGTGGTAATCTCCATTCATCTGTTTAGCAGGTACACTTAAAGCTCCAATGTCTACCTCTTTCAAATCCGGTTTAACAGTAGACAATAAGGTTTTTTGCATATTAGCGGCTACAGAAATTTCGGACTTAAGCTCCAGCTGTTTTTCACGCAGCGATTGATGTTCTTGATAAGCCAGTCCATAAGAAATCATAGTTTCCAAAAGAAAATTCATCGATGCCTGAATGTAATCCGGCATTTCCGGGTATAGTTCCTGTAAGGATTGAATATGCACATTTATAATTTCTTCAGGTGAAATGTTTTGCTGCATAGACTGCTTACTGAACTGCTCTGCCTGATACAGAGCTTGTTCATCTTGTGTTTTGATATATTCCTGTAGAAGTTCTTTATAATTTTCCAGATCAAGCTTCAGTGTACTCATCGTCTAATCCTCCTTTAACGGAGCCATTTAATGACTGTAATTTCAGTCCCTTGTCCTTCTTCGGATGTAATATCGAAATCGTCCATTAGACGCTTCACACCCGGAAGGCCTGCACCGAGCCCGCCAGATGTAGAAAAACCGTCTTCCATCACCTGACTGAGCTCTTTAATACCAGGACCACTGTCTATGGCCAGAATCCTGATTCCTTTTTGATTCATATCTTCAAGAGTTTCAAAGCAGACTTTACCTGTTCCAGCATACAAATAAATATTCCTTGCTAACTCTGATATAGCAGTGGCAATCCGCGCCTGATCGACTGTGCCAAACCCAATTTTTCTGGCAATGTCCCGACCAAGTTGACGTGCCCCTACAATGTCCCACTCCTTTTTTATATTCACACAGGATTGGAAGTCCATGGGCTACTCCTCCAGTTCCTGACGAAGTTTAATCAATCCTTGTTCTAAATCTAAAGCAGTAGGGACATCCTGCAAGTGTATCCCTAAATCAATCAGAGTCATAGCCACAGCTGGCTGAATACCCGTAAGTACCACTTTGGCACCCATTAAATCGGACATCGTGACCACATCTCCAAGGACTTTCGCGATGAATGAATCAATGATGTCAACGGAAGTTAAATCGATGACCACACCGGAAGCACCGCTTTCATGAATTTTACTTAACAAATCTTCTTGAAATTGTATAGCTGTCTGATCATCCAAATCGATTTGAATGGAGATCAGTAAATAGTTGTGTAATTTTAATATAGGAATTCTCAATTTGTTCACTCCCTGTCTAGCGAATCGATTAATCTTTCAATATCTTTATCATTATTCTGAGTTTCTTCTATTCGGCGATTCGTTAATTCGAGTGCTGTTTGGAATCCTTTACGAAGTGAACTTTTTGTTGGGAATTTCCCGAGATCAATTCCTAGATTCACAATCGTTTGAGCAATTTCAGGACGAATGCCCACTAAGATACAACGAGAGCCAATTAAACGGACAGCTTCTGCAGCTTGAATAATATGATGGGCCACCATTGTATCAACGACAGGCACTCCCGTGATATCAATTAAAACAACCTCAGCATTGTGTTTAATAACTCCATCTAGAAGGTTCTCCATAATCTGCTTGGCACGTTCCGTATCAATCGTTCCTATAAGCGGCATAATCGTGATGTTTTCCATGACGGGTATCAATGGGGCTGACAGTTCCTGCAGAGCTACCCGCTGCAAGGATACAATGTGTTCCCAGCTGCCGGAATATTCATTTACTAAACGGTTGATAATCGGGTCCACCCAGTCATCAACTTCTCTTAACACTTTCGAAAAATAATCCGAATCGATTTTTTCGGACTGCTGTAAAATATATCCTGTCACAACACGCCTGAACACCTGCATTCCATCTGTAAGATAGCTAAGCGGCCACCCCAGGTTAATTAATCGTTCCGAAAAATCATCTAAATCTGAAGAAAGACCCTTCTTTTCAATACTGGAAAAAATGACATTCACAAATTCACGGTTTGTACTCTCGAACATTTCTTCAGATATTGTCGATGTATAATCATTCTTCTTGTGAGTATCAATTTCCTCCAGCCACATTTTCACAATATCGTCGCTGTGTTCTAACACGACATTCTTTAATTTCTCGTCCATTATCTAAACCTCCGCCTCGGAACCCTATTCAGTAATCATTAGGACACGCTCTAATAATATTCAGATATAATGTTACCAAAAATCAAGGTAACATCATACTAATACGTTGTGGAAATGAATGCTAAAATAATAAGTTACAAGAATTGTTCATCATATTTCTATTATAAACTACACAATAAAAAAAAATAAAGCTACCTCACGCAGGTAACTTTATCTAAGGAAAAAAATCATCGTTTTTTCCTTATACTCTGTTGTAATCAGAAATCAATTAATCCAAGGCTGATCTGCAACGCTTTGTTGACTTCCAGCATCATTGCGTCATCCAGTTGAGTAATCTTGTCGGTCAAACGCTGTTTATCAATCGTTCTGATTTGTTCCAATAGGATCACAGAATTTCGTTCGAACCCATATTTTTCTGCATTGATTTCTACGTGTGTGGGAAGTTTGGCTTTTTGTATTTGCGCTGTAATTGCAGCTACGATAACTGTAGGGCTAAAACGATTACCGATATCATTTTGAAGGATGAGTACAGGACGAACCCCGCCTTGCTCTGATCCCACTACCGGGGACAAATCAGCGAAATAAACGTCTCCTCGTTTGACTATCACTGGCTTCACACCCCGCCCACTAATTGCTCCAGGGTGTGTTCTGCCTCCTCTTCAGCTTGAAACATTTCTGAAGCGATGTTTAAATTAATTTTCGCCATTTCCATGTAGCCTCTTCGCATGGATTCCCTGACATGACGCTGTTTCTTCTCACGCAAATACATTTTAGTTGCTTGACACATGAAATCGCTCCGATCACTATTTTCGAGTTGAATAAAGCCGTCCACTTCATTGAGTAGGTTATCCGGAATCCGGATGACAATCTCCTGCATGCTATCGGACAAAACCATACACCTCCACCATCTTCTCTCAGAAAGAAAACCAGTCAATAATTCCACTCTAATCTTATCAAAGGGGAGTGTCTATTGCAAAGGCATGTTGGAATTTTTTCGTGAAATGTGCTGTGTTACATCCAAACATAAGGAGGATTGTCTCACACCTGGACCCGTTTTTATAGAGGATTATCTACTTCCACCATATGGCCGTTTTCAAAAAACATTCTCGGAACCCTGTAGCTGATCATACAAGGTATTTCATAATTGATGGTTTCAAGATAATCCGCCACTTCATCCGTGGTAATCTCGTGAGCCCCCTGTTTACCAATTAAGGTAACCTTTGTGCCCAAAGGATATTCCTGATCAAGACGAATCATAAATTGATCCATACAGATCCTTCCAACGATCGGGTGGCGTTTGCCGTCTACCAGCACTTCCATCCCCTGTAATTTTCGTATCCATCCGTCAGCATAACCAAGAGGAACAGTACCAATCCATTCTTCTTTACGGGTATGATAGGTTGCTCCATAACTGACCGCCTCTCCTGCATCCAATTTTTTCACATGAATTAAACGGCTCTGCAGGGAAAAGGCAGGTTTTAAAGCGATCGGACGCTCTTCTTTCACCACGTCTGATGGATATAAGCCGTACATACTAATTCCAAACCGGACAAAGTGCTTCATTCGGTCTGGAAATCTCATACTGGCCGCACTATTCCCTGTATGGATTTCGACGTTTTCCTGCCAAACCCTTTCAAAATGGGAAAATAGATACTCAAACCGCCGTTCCTGTTCTTCGAAATATCCCGTTTCCTCTTCATCCGCCGTCGCGAAATGAGTGAACACCGCTTCTAATTCGAAGCTCGGGTTAATTCGGAAATGATCGAGAATATCATCTATTTCCTTTGTCGTGCGAACTCCGATTCTTCCCATTCCTGTATCCCATTTCATATGCAGCTTCAGCGGTTTTTCAAATTGAAGCAATTGTACTTTTTCCATCCATTCCTTTTGAAAAACGGTTACCGAAATCCTGTATTCTGAAGCAGTTACAGCGTCTTCCGGCCGAGTCCATCCCATTACTAATATAGGTTCTTCTATTCCCGCTTCCCGAAGACGGATTGCTTCATCTAAAAGAGAAACAGCAAGAGCCTTTGCCCCTGACTTCAATGCTTGCTTTGCAACCTGGATATCCCCATGTCCATAAGCATTGGCTTTTACAACCGCATAGATTTCAGTTCCATCCAGAAGACGCCCCTGCAACTGCCGGATATTATAACCAATCTTGGACAGGTCCACTTCCGCCCAGGAATCTCGATAAAAAGTTTCTATTGACACGGGGTCCCCTCCTCTTTCGTTCCATATCTTTCTATTATTGAACGTGCGGGTTCCCCTGTCAATGGCGTTCCTGCAGCAGCAAGTAAAAATAAAAGCAGACCGTTAAGCCTGCTCCTTTCATGGTTATTTCACTGCTGTATTATTAATGGAGCTTGCCACTGAAACCATTTCAGCTTGCGTTAAGTCATTACTTGCCAGCTGATACGTTGTACCATTCTGGCTCCACTCCAGACGATTATTTTCCATCGCTCCAATAACACCATCAGCCAGCTGTACAGGCTCTCCGTTTACCTGCACGGAATATTGGGCACTTGCGGGCTGCACCTCTGCTTTTTCTTGAATAAGAGTAAAACTCTTATCTCCGCCATATGTCATAATAACTCGCTTGCCATCCTCTGTCTTAACTTCCTGCTCTTCAGCAAGATCTGCCCCATAAGTTTCCTGAGGATAAAGAACTTCTGCCATTTCCGTTCCTTCCATACTTGCTACCGGCACTTCAGAAGGAGCCATAGCCATATTCTTATCTACGTCGAAATCTTCTTTCTTCAAGGATTCATCTTTTGCGAAATTAGCAAACTGGACTTCCACCAGAGCATTCATATCCTGATCAAAAACTTTCACCATAACCGGCTGGTAGGACTTTTTATCGAAATAGATCTCCTGATAAGGTAATGTTTTATTGTTCTGATAGTTTGTTTTGGTCTTAAATTTAAAATGATTTTCAGTAGCGCTGAATTCAGCATCTCCATCGGCCTGAATATCTTTCAGTAAAGAAGCATAAAGGTAAGGCTGGCTTGTATTTTGCGGCCACTCACTCTGGAACTTAAAGCTCTTATTCAGGGCCGGGGTTAAGACATAGACGCCGCTGTCATTTTTTAAAATGATCTGACTTCCTTTTTCATCCTGATCATTTTCCAGCTTTACGCGATAGAAATCGTCCTTCTTATGCCAGACTTGGATATGATATTTCTGCTCCTCTTCTCCTGTACGCATCTTCATATTGGCTTCTGTCTTATATCCGGCCATTTCTTCTGATTGTTTTTCGAGCTTCTTCATAACATCTTCTTTTGATTGCGAGCCACAAGCGGTTAACGCTCCAAGAACCAGCATGGTGAACAATATGATGAGAAAACGTCTTTGCATAAGACTCAACTCCTTTGTCTCTACTGAAGGACAAAGGGAACGTTATTCTTTGGATGACGCAGAAAATGTACGAAAGGTATGGGATAAAGCTTCAACCAAATCTGAAGCGAGCAAATCAGTCTTCGAATGTTCCTCCTGAATCAAAAAATCAGCGGTCGAACCATGAAGGACACAGCCATTACTTAAGGCGTCGAGAATATTCTCTGACTGAAGGATCATTCCAAATAGAATACCAGACAGAACGTCTCCACTTCCGCCTTTGGCAAGACCGGCATTACCAGTCATATCGACCCGCTGCTCGCCATCTGGAGCAGTAATAATGGTGTAAGGCCCTTTCAGGACGAGATACACTCCGTAATCAGAAGCGAATTCTCGGCTTATTCGAAAAGGTGATTGCAGGACTTCTTGAATAGATACACCCGCAAGATAAGCAAATTCTCCAGGATGAGGGGTTAAGACCGTAGGCAGGCTCCTGTTTTTCAAAGCATTAAGCATAGGTTTCAGCACATAAAGACCATCTGCATCAATCAATAAAGGACCCTTACATTCTTTAAGCATATGCAATACTAGTCCTGCAGCTTCTTCATGGCGTCCAAGCCCCATACCAATCGCAGCCCCGTCATACTTTGATAATTCAGGGATCGCTTGTCCGGTGATCATTCCTTCTTTCTCTGCCAACCCTGAAAAAGTTGCTTCCTGGACATAAGAAGTAACGGAAGGAATAATACTTTCAGCTGTTGCGATGGTAAGCAGACCCGTCCCACTTCTTAACGCCGCTCTTGCCGCCATAGCAATAGATCCCGGCATAAAATAGGAGCCTCCTGCCATTACACCTTTCCCATGACTGCCTTTATGAGAATGACTTACTCGTTTGGGCAAAGTCTGCTTAACGTCCTCCACACTCCATAAATACCGCTTAACTTCCGGAAGTTTTTTTACAGGAAGTCCAATTTCAACGACGCTCCACTCTCCGTAATAAGGGCTGGTGTGCTGCAGAAAAACACTGATTTTCGGAGCTGCGATAATGGTCGTGTAGTCGGCATTGAATGCATCAAAATCGTCTACACCTTCTCCGGCTGGTAGACCTGTCGGGAGATCAATGGCTAGTCTAAGCGCTTTATGCTCATTTGCTTTTTCAACAATTTCGGCTAAAGGGGACCTCAGACGTCCTTCTACACCAATCCCAAGCATCGCATCAATAATCACGGCTGCCTGGTATAGGGAAGGCAGGAATTCTTCCATACGGGAAAATTTCTTCAGCTCAAACCCTGAGTTTTCAAAAATATTCCGATGGGCTTCTGCGTTCCCTGAGATTTTTTCATCAGGAACGACCTGCCAGGCTTCCACCTTGTAACCTCTGTTCAAAAGCGTGCGCGCAATGACGAAACCGTCTCCGCCATTATTTCCGGCTCCTATGAGCACAATAATCTGATCTTCACGCTTAATTCTAGACTCCAAATCATCAGCTGCCGCACGACCGGCACTCTCCATTAACATCTTTCCATCAATCCCAGTGGACTCAATAGCCACCTGATCCCTTTCGTACATTTCTTGTGCGGTTACAATATCCAAAAAGTTCCCTCCTACCCGCATTACAATGTTATGAGACAAACTATGTAAATATGTCAGATCTATTACCGCTCTTATCTCTCTTCTAACACCACTTGAGCAACAGCGTGCGTAGTGCTGTGGCTGATCGACAACCATATGTGCAGATTTTCAAAACCCTGAACCTTCATAGACGGGGCTCCTTTGCCAACAGATAAAACTTCAATATGCTGAAAACTCAAAGAACCAATACCTGTCCCCAGGGATTTAGCCAAGGCTTCTTTAGCGGCAAATCGTCCGGCTGCATATTCAATCTGCCGTCGTTCATTCAAATCTTTAAAACGCTGGTACTCTCGCTCCGTTAAAATTCTTTGAATAAGTCGAGGCTTTCGCTTTATACTTTGTTTAATACGATCCATTTCAATGATGTCAATTCCAATACCTCTGATCACATAAGATCTTCCTTTTCAACTGAAGTAGTAACAGTATACCCGAATTTTATGCCGATAAAAATGGATATGAGATTCCCGGCCCGTCATAGTATGATAGTGGGAACGCAACTAAAAGGAGAATAGCCCCTATGTTTGTCAGAACAGAAAGCTTCAAAGAATTTCTCAAATTCTATCCCATTGTTTCCACACTTGTTGGTATTCATCTCTTGTTGTGGATATTAATCGACTTTCTCCAATTCGGTTTCGCGCTGGACCTCCTCCGCTTTGGAATTGGAGTTAACGTCTTAATCCTGGAAGGAGAATATTGGCGGCTTGTCACCCCAATTTTTCTGCATGCAGGGTTTGCTCATGCATTATTTAATTCCTTTTCACTTGTCTTATTTGGCCCGGCCCTTGAACAGATTCTTGGTAAGTTTAAATTTATCTTTATGTATTTGTTCGCAGGGATCGTAGGGAATCTTGGAACTTTCATTGTAAATCCAGACGCTTATTACCAGCATTTAGGAGCTTCCGGTGCCATCTTTGGAATTTTTGGCGTCTACGTCTTTATGGTGCTTTTCCGCAAGCACCTAATCGATCAGGCCAACTCACAGATCGTCATGGTTATTTTTATATTAGGTTTATTCATGACATTTACACGACCTAATATCAATGTGCTCGGCCATTTATTTGGATTGATTGGCGGGTTCGCCATTGCTCCCACCATTCTCCGAAATGCAAGACCATTTTCGATTTGGCAGCAGCGCACCCGTACTTCAACTCAGTCAAGCGGAGATATTTCTTTTAATCCTAATCGCTGGAAGAAGCGGCGGTTCCCTTGGAAAAAATACGGCGGTTACGCATTCTGGTTTGTGATTATTTTTCTTGTAGCAGTAGCCCTGTTCAGTCGAGTACTATAAATGATGACTGTTTTCTTAATCATAAAGCCTCTCCTGACTAAGGAGAGGCTTTTTTACTATGATCCTTTAACTTTTTGCTTGTGCCAGATAAGCTCCCGATACTGGAAGACTTGATTTCGAGACATTAGTTGAGCAGAAGGTCCTCCCGGCGACGATTTCGCTTTCCGGCCCTGCACGACGCAGGGTCGTTCGACGTTGCCACAGGACGTGGCGCGACCTTAGTCGAACATCCCTTGTGCTGAGTCACCTCGAGCAAGCTCTGCGGGGTCTCACCGATCATGTTCATCCCGCAGGAGTCTGCATCGCCCCCCCCTCTGGAACTTGCGAAATAGAGAGCTCGAAATCCACTTCGAAGATGCCTGCTCAACAAAGA
>NZ_JBAPTY010000111.1:0-3334 GCF_049282395.1 Halobacillus sp.
CATCTAAGTAAAGAACGGCTACGTCGGCCCCTTCACGAGCAAAATATAAGCTGACAGCCCTGCCAATACCGCTGTCCCCGCCAGTAATAACGGCAATTTTCCCCTCAAGCTTTCCGCTACCCTGATAGTTTGGAGCCATGTATTCCGGAAGGGGCGTCATTTCATATTCATATCCAGGCTGACGATTTTGATGCTGCTTCGGCTGGATTTTCTTCTTTTGATTCGTCATAAAGTGAGGCCTCCTGCTTTATAAAATCTCTCCATAATTTGCCCAATACGTAAAAATTTAATCGATTATCTTTCCTCGTGAGCGACCCTACTAAAAAATTTATTTTAAAAGAAAGAGAGAGCGCTGCCCTAATCGCCTGAATATTCCAGTTTTAAGATAGAGATTCTGTGGTATAATAAGAACAAACGTTCGTGAAGAAAGGCGGTTGCCCTTATGGAAGGCTTATTTTCCCGGTCACTGCAGGAGAAGGAAATACTGGATGTAATCTATGTGGACAGTCGTGGTGAAATGTCCCAGCGCTCCATACATGTGATGGATATACGGGAATCTACTCTTTTAGTTTACTGTTATGTGAGGGGGAAGGTTAGAACATTAAAGAAAGACAACATCTTATCCGTCTATCCTTACAAGCGTGGGAGAAACAGAAAGGCCGCAGAAGTATAAGGCTGTACTCTTACCTGTGAACACCGGTGGGAGATTTTTGTACAACTTCATATTTACCATCATAGTCCTTCCCATTTCCGCATATCCTACAACTAACGAAATGAAAGTAAGGAGAGGGATAGGATGGGCTTCACTTATGGTAAAAGGGAGTTAATGCAGGACTTACAAAGGGTGTTTGCCAAGCATAATGTCCAGTCCATTAAAGTCAATAAGCCAGGCACACTGTTTAAAATAGAGTCAGATGGATCGATGAAAGTGGAAGTAGGGGCAACAATCACAGCCTTTGATACCAAACCAGGGGAAAAACCGGTGAACAAATTCAGAGTCGTAAACGGAGGTAACCAGAAGAAGCAGTAAATCAATCAGCGCGTTTGACCAGAAATCTGGTCGAACGCGCTGTTTATATTTTTCCTCAGGAGAGCTGTTAATTATCTTAGCGATTATAATAGGAAAATAGACGCGCTATTGATCCTTAGTAGTAAATAAACGCAATGACTCCAGCTAAAGCGATGCGGTAAAAGGCAAACGGTAATAATTTAACTCTATTGATCAGCTTTAGAAAAAATCGAATCGTGATCAGGGCAAAAACAAATGCGCTGACAAACCCGATCGCAAAAAGGGGAAGAGCCTGTACCGTGAAATACTCCATGTTATCAATTAGAGAAAGGCTGCTTGCGCCAAGCATAATGGGCACCGCCATAATAAATGTAAAGTCTGCAGCCGATCGGTGATTCATGCCGACAAGAACACCGGCGGAGATAGTGGAACCAGAGCGGGAGAAACCTGGCCACAAAGAAAAGCACTGCATTAGTCCAATTAGAAGAGCCTGCTGATAAGTGATTTGGTCAACCGTTTTTATAGAAGGCGTTCGTGATCCGTAAAGGTCAGCAAAAATCATAAATAAACTTCCCGATAAGAGACCGATCAGTACGGTTTCGACCGTAAACAAATACTCATCGATATAATCTTCAAAAAGAAATCCGAGCAGAGCTGCCGGAAGCAGCCCTGTCAGGATATGAGTGATTTTAAGACGGCTGGATTGAGCCTCTGAACGCCGTCCCGAATTCAGTAAATCGATAAATCGGTGTCTGAATGTAAGGACGACCGCTAGAATAGAACCAAGTTGAATCACGATTTTAAACGTATTGGCTGTATAGTAGCCTAAAAACTCTCTGGAATGTAACCACATCTCATCTACGATAATCATATGACCAGTGGAGGAGACTGGTGCGAATTCAGTTAATCCTTCAAACATTCCGAGAAGCAGCACTTTTATCACTTGAATAACGTCCATTCTGATCTCCTTATGCGCTTTGGATTTTTTTATGAATCATGATGATAACGAGGAGGGCTCCCCCTATACCAAGACCGACATACGTGATGGTTGAATAAACCTCCAATAGCCGGGAAATTTCATTCCATGAGTCACCCATCAAAGCCCCCACTAAAATAAGGATAGTATTCCAAACTAGCGTTCCAAGGATGGTGAATAATAGAAACAAGCTCAGCTTCATGTTCGCCATTCCAGCAGGCAGAGAAATCAGGCTGCGGACGAGCGGAACCATCCGCCCGAGCAGTACCGCCCATATTCCGTAGCGTTGGAACCATTCTTCTACTCTCATAACGTCTTCTCTTTTTATTCGTAGTCTATGGCCATGACGCTCCACGAAGGATTCCAGTTTTTCCATATTCAAACATGCTCCGATCCCATAAAGCACAACCGCACCTGCAAGAGAACCTGTAGTCGAAACCACAACCACCCCAGCTATTGACAGGCTGGCGGCTTGAGTCATAAAGCCGCTGAACGGAAGGATAACCTCAGATGGAATAGGGGGAAAGAGATTCTCTACAGCCATCATGATAAAGATGCCGGCATACCCATAGTGACTCATAAATTCAGTAATCCAATCGGCCATCATGTACCTCCATTTTCTGTGATAACCGGGCTTAAGCAAGGTTTATACCAGCGTTAAGCCCGTCCTCTCTATTTATAATCCTATGATTTGTTTCAGTTCTTTTATGTTAACCATGCTCCAGTGAAATTCGATCCAGTAGTCCTGCCAATGTACACCTGTAAGCAATCCAGCCGTCCAGATTCCACCAAACAGTAAGAAGAAAATAACGAACGCGAGTAAATAGTAGGTAACCCATTCTTTTACTTCTGTATTTTTCATTTCAATCTCCTTTAAAAGTAGTTAAAAACGCACACGAAAAATAAGCTTTCCTATAGTGTGAAAAAGAAAAGCTGCAAGGCATCTTCGTAAAACGGAGACGTACGTATTTTACAGATAATTGGAATGGAATTGTTCTAAGGTAAGAAATCCGGATGTCCCGGTATGCGGTTCCAAGTAGATGGCGGGCGCCATAAAGATACTGATTAACTTCATCTTCATCCGGTTTGGAGTGATCAGGAAAGAAGGTAAGGACCGGGTGTCTTTACCTTTAGGAAGAACGACTGGAGAGACAGCCAGAGCTTCCTGCTCCACATCCGTGAAATGGGCCACGAACGAATCTGTTTGCTCTATGTTGTCATAAGCCTGTAAGGGCACTACAGGACTTAAAACTGAGAAATAAGAGAAAGTAAGCACAGCGAATAGGATTTTAACGATAGTCATCTCCTTCTCCCTCCTTTCCAGATATTAGATATACAATACCCTAAGC
>NZ_JBAPTY010000112.1:0-4306 GCF_049282395.1 Halobacillus sp.
CGGCAACATCAAAAAAACGGCGGATCCCCGATGGTTTCAGATTATCCACATGCTTCGATACGAACGACTTTTTACTCATGGAGATACCACTATTCTTTTGTCATCTTCATCATCGTCCTCCAGAATAAAGCCGTCGTGCTTGTATCTTTTCAAGACAAAATGGGTAGTGGTGGATAGGACGGAATCAAGTGCCGAGAGCTTCTCGGAAATGAACTTACCGATATCCATCATTGTCTTTCCATTAACCGTTACGGACAAATCATAGGCCCCTGACATTAAATACACCGCTTTCACCTCAGGAAAACGATAAATACGCTCGGCCACTTTATCAAAACCGACCCCGCGTGCCGGTGTCACTTTCACATCCACCATAGCCGTGACTTCCTCGTGCTCTACGACCTTTGCCCAATCAATCAAAGTGGAATAGCCAAGGATCGCTTTTTTGTCTTCGAGGTCATAAATGACCTGCTGAATTTCTTTTTCACTTTTTCCCATCATCTTGGCGATTTTAGCTACGCCTAGATTTGCATTCTTCTCAATAATCTTCAATACCTGGATTTCTGTTTCTTTCAATGGAGTCACCTACTTTCCTTCTATCCCATCATTTTAACAGTATTGGGTATAAACGAGAACCTTGTTTCAGAGATATTTTCATAATAGTTTTACAATGAGTAAGATTAGAGCGAATATTTGGAAAATTATTCATTAAAGTGATACGCTGAAATCATCTTAAGGAAGGAGTCGATTATGAGTATTCCAAACATTACACTTCATGATGGTTTGACCTTACCAGCGATAGGCTTTGGCACTTACGCACTAAACGGAAATGCTGGCGTTCAAGCTATTACAAGCGCCATTGATAAAGGATATCGACTAATTGATACCGCTTATAACTATGAAAATGAAGGAACCGTTGGAGAAGCGGTGCGCCGCAGCTCCATTCCGAGGGAAGAGCTGATTATAACCTCGAAGCTTCCCGGTCGTTACCAGACCTATGATAAAGCTGTTACAGCCATTCAGGAATCCTTATATCGTGCTGATCTCGATTACTATGATCTGTACCTGATTCACTGGCCTAATCCTAAACAGGATCATTATGTAGAGGCCTGGCAAGCTTTAATCGATGCGAAAAAATGGGGGCTGATCCGTTCTATCGGCGTATGTAACTTCCTGCCTGAACATTTGGAACGACTGGAAAATGAAACAGGCGTGAAGCCGAGCATCAATCAAGTTGAACTTCATCCGTTTTTCAATCAGGAAGAGCAGCGGATCTTTAACGATGAACATGAAATTAAAACAGAATCCTGGAGTCCGCTCGCCAAAGCAAGTGAGATTATTCATAATGAAACGCTGCAGAAAATAGCAGACGAGCATCATAAAACAACCTCACAAGTTGTCTTACGCTGGCATCACCAGCTTGGAGCGATCCCGATTCCAAAATCAGCTTCCCCTGAGCGCCAGCTAGAAAACCTGTCCATATTCGATTTTTCACTCAGTGATGCTGAAATGGGAATGATTGCAGAGTTAACTCGTCCGGACGGCCGATTGAATGATCAGGATCCGGCGGAGTATGAAGAGTTTTAATGATCGAAGAGCGCATCCACGAGGGTGCGCTTTTTTGTTGCTAAAAAGAGGATAGACGGATTTAACGAACTTCCGAAAGAAGTCTCCCTCTTCAAGCGTGTGAAGGGCGAAGCTCAGCGGTAAGGGGGAGATGAATTTTGGTTGGGCGACAGCCCAAATGCTTTTGGTTACAATATATGATCAGTCTTATAATGAATAAGGACTGATATATAAATGAAATTAGATAGTAATAACCATTCAGTGTTCTTGTTGTATTATCATCTTGTATTGGTCGTGAAATATAGAAGACACGTCATCGATGACACCATTTCAAACTATGCTAAAGATAAATTCTTGTCGTTGAGTGAAAACTACAATATTTCACTGGTCGAATGGAATCACGACATTGATCATATTCATATTTTATTCAAAGCTCATCCCAACACCGAACTATCAAAATTTATTAACGCTTATAAAAGTGCAAGCTCCAGACTTATCAAAAAAGAGTTTCCTTCCGTTCGGGAGAAATTATGGAAGGAAATGTTTTGGTCAAGAAGCTTTTGCTTAGTAACCACGGGCGGTTCGTCCATTGAAGTAGTAAAAAAATATATTGAAAACCAAGAGAAGAAATGAGGTGATTTGATATGGCCAAACAAAACAAAGCCTATAAGTTTCGTTTGTATCCAACAGATGAGCAAGCATTGCTTCTCCGCAAAACCTTCGGTTGTGTTCGTTTCGTGTATAACAAAATGTTAGCCGAACGCATAGAAACATACGAAACTCACAAAAAAGATAAAGAGGAACTAAAAAAGGTCAAACATCCAACGCCTGCTAAATATAAGAAGGAATTTGATTGGTTGAAAGAAGTAGATAGTCTCGCTTTGGCAAATGCTCAACTGAGCTTGGATAAGGCATATAAATCCTTTTTCGAAGGAAAACAAATTTCCGAAATTCAAAAGTAAGCGACATAAACAAAGCTACACAACCAACGTCGTGAACGGAAACATTCAGCTATTAGATGGCCATATCAAATTACCAAAGCTCAAAAAGGTAAAAATGAAGCAACATCGAGATATTCCTTCGGAATATACCATAAAGTCTTGTACGTTATCTGTGACGGGTTCAGGAAAATACTTTTGTTCCATTCTTACAGAATACGAGAAAGAGATAAAACCTAAAAAAGCCGAACAAGTCGTTGGGTTGGATTTTGCGATGAATGGGTTATTTGTCGATAGTGAGGGTAAGAAAGCCAATTACCCAAACTTCTATCGTCAAATGCTTGTGAAATTAGCAAAAGAACAACGGAGATTGTCTCGCAAAAAGAAAGGCTCTTCTAATTGGAATAAGCAACGCATACGAGTGGCTAAAATCCAGGAGAAAGCGGCCAATCAACGTAAGAACTTCCTTCATCACAAATCAAAAGAGTTGGTGACAAACTATGATGCCGTTATCATCGAAGACTTGGATATGAAAGGGATGTCACAAGCCTTGAAGTTTGGTAAAAGTGTCGCTGATAATGGGTGGGGAATGTTCAAATCTTTCTTAAAGTATAAACTGAACGAACAAGGGAAGCATTTGATCAAGATTGATAAATGGTACCCATCTACACAAACTTGTTCGCATTGTGGAAATACACAGCCAATGCCTATGAATATTCGGACATACACTTGTTCGTGCGGGCTGAATCTCGATAGAGATTACAATTCGGCTCTCAACATTAAAAAAGAAGGGATTCGGCTATTAGCACTACTCTAATGAATATAAACTCTTGGAACAAGAGGGTTAGCTTGGTCTATTTCGTCAGCTAACAAAAGTGGCGATTACCCAAGAAGCCCCCACTTCAAGCGACCCGTAAGGTTGGTAAGTGGCGGGTAGTTCACTAGAGATAGACTTATTATTGAAGAAGGAAGTGTGAAGCTATTGAATCGTAAAAAAAGAAGCGTACCTCTTATATTAAGACAGGAGGAGGCCTTATATCGCCGAATTCCAGAGAACTATGAGAAAAGAAAACGTATAGAGCTTTCCATTCTGAAAAGGTGGGCGGGGTATCGCGGGGAACTTGCGCTGGATTATTTTCTCGAATTTCTCCCCAAAACCACTTTTCATATATTCGAAGATCTTCGTCTCTTTGCTAGCGGCAAAACCTTTCAACTCGATACCCTCCTTTTAACCCCTCACGCAGGCTTCATTATAGAAGTTAAAAATATCTCCGGAACGATTATATACGAAGGCAAGTCCCAGCCCTTCCGACGCATTTCACAAGGCAAAGAAGAGCGACTACCGAACCCGATTGCACAAGTGAACCGCCAGAAACTCCAGCTGGAGCATTGGTTTCATGCACGCGGGATCCACGATTATCCGATTATTCCTCATGTCTCCATCAGCAGCCCCTCTACTAATGTGGATCTGCAAGCAGATCCAACCGTCCCTATTACTTACCTGGAAGAAACCATAGAGAGAATTCAAGAGGTTTATTCTTTATATAAAAGAAGGAGAGCTTTTGAACTCGGTCGTATTTCAGAAAAGCTTGTTGAGGGGCATCGTCCCTATTATTCTAATATTCTCGGAGCGTTTTCAATTCCCGATACCTCTATTGAGAAGGGAGTTCAATGCCCTAAGTGCAAACGTTATGCTATGGCTAGAATTAGAAGGCTATGGGAATGTCCTTATTGTGGTACTCGTTCCAGCGAGGCGCATTATCAAGCGATAGCGGACTATTTCCTATTATTTGGACATCCATGAC
>NZ_JBAPTY010000113.1:0-11196 GCF_049282395.1 Halobacillus sp.
GAAATGAAAACACTCAGGACTTGTTGGAATCAGAACAAAAACTCCAGGAGCTTTCAACTTTATTTGAAGATTATCAAAACGCGTTATCCAATGGAAATTGGGAAGAAGCGGGCACGATTATGAGTGAAATAGAAAGTATGCTGGGTGAAACGGATTAACAATTTATCATACAAAAAGGTGCTCTCCATGTTAAAAGGAAAGCACCTTTTTCTTTTGCCTCTGTAAATCCTCCGTATTGATTACACCTAAATAAGCCCCCTTATCTGCGCCAGCTCAGCCCAGTTCATATGCCACTGGCTAAGGTGCTGCCGCTTTCAACCTGAGATCCCGCCATTTCCCCACCAATCCAGCGTTTATTCATGAATGGACCTGAGAAGTGGAGAATCTCCCCCTTCAACTAATCTTTTCTTCGGGCTGATCTTTATAAAACTGCCAGTTCACTCCGTCCTGCCATAAATCTTCGAACACTGAACTAAGCTGCCGTCCCATTCTTTCATCATCTACCCGAAGCAGGATTTCATCATTTTTTCTCTCGGCATTATAAGTGAAATTATAAGAACCAACTAAAGCATGCATGCGGTCAGAAATCAGCAATTTAATATGCATCGTTCCGTCGTGGGTGTTAGTACGGACGGCAACCCCGTTGTCCGTGAGTTCCTTAATATTTTTGATCTGAGCTTCGAACGATTTTAGCTGTTCCCGGTCAGTAAATACTCGAACTTTAACGCCTCGTTTCGACGCTTGAATCAGCTCAGCGGCTATATTTTGGTTGGAAAAAAGAAAAATGGCTACATCAATGGTTTTTTCAGCATTTTGAATGGTTTCTATAATCTCTTTTAAAGGAGAGCGCTCCGTCTTAGATAGAAAATAAGCGAGGGAATACGTCTCTTTCTTTTGCCTAATTGTCCACCTATACGTAATATAAGAGCTTGCCAAGATGGAGCATCCGGCGGTTATTAGAATTTCCATGGGGTTCCTCCTATCCTTAATCTATATTTATGTGACCCCATTTCTGTCCTATTCAACCCCTCAAGTTTGAATTTCACTAGTCCATAAGAAGAATAAATTCAACTATGTACACTCAAATTAATAAAAAGGAGGAAGTATGTATGGTAAAAGATTCACAGAACGTTCATTCTGAGAGTGCACCGCACCCTGATGGGAAGAGGGAATGAGTAATCAGTGATTCTAAAGGGATGCAGACGGGTGTTACCGTGGATGCGAAGCGGTCTTGGAAAGGAAAAGAAAAAGAATTGAACTTGCAGCCCGATGAAAAAATAAAAGAGTTTAAACAGCATATGGAGAGTTTAACGGGGAAGAAAGACTAACGTTCAAAGATGCTAAAAAAGCTCACAGCCATAAGCTGTGAGCTTTTTCTATAGTGCCTGATATTTCTTAATCAGCCTGTATTACGAAGACCAGCTGCAATACCACTTATGGTAAGCAGGACTTCGGTTAGTAGTTCATCATCTTGATCTTCCGATGCGCGCAGCTCTTTAATCAGTTCCACTTGAAGGAAATTCAGCGGATCGACGTAAGGGTTACGCAGGCGTACGGATTCTTTGATCGTCGGCTGATGAGTGAGTAATTCTTCATCCCCTGAGATCTTAAGAAGAATTTCTTTAGTTCGCTCGTATTCGTCAACGATGTTATTAAAGATTCGTTCGCCAAGCTCCTGGTCATTAACCAGCTGTGTATATTCCTGTGCTGTTTGAATATCCGCTTTGGTAAGAGCCATCTGTAAGTTGTTGATGGTGGAGCGGAAGAACGGCCAGTTAATATACATCTGCTTAAGCTGTTCAAGTCTGTCACTATCATTTTCAACGTAACTCGCGAGACCCGAACCTGCTGCATACCAGGCAGGGATCAGCTGACGGTTCTGTGACCATGCGAATACCCATGGGATCGCACGCAGATTCTCAAACTTGGAACTGTCTTTACGCTTCATTGGACGTGAGCCAATGTTCAATTCACTGATTTCTTTTAATGGCGTTGCTTCGTTGAAGTAGGTCAGGAAGTCTTTATCGCCGAACACCAGGGATTGATATTTCTTAAGGGAAATTTCGGCAATTTCCTCCATCGCCTGTTCCCATGCGTCTTCGCGATTATGCGCTTGTTCTGATTCCTGGGAAACATTGGCTGCCCCTTCCAGTAAGGTGGATGCACCTTGCTCCAAACTGCGGTACGCAATATCTTTTATCAAATAGCGGGAGGAAAGAACTTCCCCTTGTTCGGTAATTTTCACACCGTCACCCAGTGTTTCTTCCGGCTGGGAAAGGAGGCTTCGGTTTAGTGGACCGCCACCGCGACCCAAGGAACCGCCGCGCCCGTGGAAGAACTTCAGTCCAACGTTATACTCGCGGGCCATTGTATGAATTTCCTGCTGGGCTTTGTATAGTCTCCAGTTAGCTGTTAATGTACCGCCATCTTTACTGCCGTCTGAATATCCAAGCATGATTTCCTGATGATTATTTCGGTGATTAAGATGTTTCGCATAGACATCCATCTCAAATAACGTCTTCAGGATTTCAGGTCCAGCTACGAGGTCATCAACAGTTTCCAGTAATGGGGCTACGTTAATATTGCTTTCCACCGTTCCGTCAGCGTGCAGACGGTAAATGCCGGCTTCTTTAGCAAGGACGAGAACTTCTAACAGATCGCTTGCAGATTCCGTCATACTGATCAGGTAAACTTCAATGGAGCGCTTCCCGAACTCAATATGTGCGTTACGGATCATTTGGAAGACGGTAAGCATTTCCTGAGTGCTGTCTGAATAATCCTCGTTTAATAATGAAATAGGACGCGGGTCCTTCAATACGTTTTGTAGAACCTCAATTTTCTTGTCTTCAGCAAGTTCACTGTAATTATCTTCAATACTTACCTTACGCAACAGCTCGTCCACTGCTGCTTCGTGTTCACCGCTATGGTTCCGGATATCGAGAGTTGCTAAGTGGAAGCCGAACAATTCAACCTGGCGAATCAGTTTGCGCAGTTTTTTCAATTCGCGTCTGGCAGGCTGGTGTGTTTTGGCGCTTTTCTGAATTTGATAAAGATCTTCAAGCAGTTCATCAGCATAATCATAGCCGAGATCTGATTGACCGACCTGGCGCAAACGTTCCAGAACGATAGCAAATTTACGGCGGTAAATTTCTTTTTCTACGCGCCATTTCTTCCCTTTAGGGAGCAACGGTTCTTCTTTCTCTATAGAGGCCATTAATTCGTCTGTAACCGTTACTTGAGCAGAAGAATGACTGAAACGCTTCATTAACTCTACAAGCACTTCTTCATATTTGTTCAGGACAAGGTTACGCTGCTTCTGTAAAGTCTGCCACGTTATATCAGGGGTCACGTTCGGATTTCCGTCACGATCGCCTCCAATCCAGGAACCGAAACGAAGGAAATTAGGCACATCCCAATCTTCTTCCGGATAGTTCTCCTCGAGACAATATTCCAGTTCCTGATGGATTTCTGGAAGCACATCGAAAAGCGTTTCATCAAAGTAATAGAGGCCGTTTCGCACCTCATCCATTACAGTCGGCTTACGATCACGCAGTTCATTAGTCTGCCATAGAACGCTGACTTCGTTTTGAAGACTGTCCTTCAGGCTGTCTCTTTCATTCTTAGTAAGCAGAGGATTATCCAGCTTCTGCAAAATAGTAGCGATTCTCTTCTGGATTTCCAGCACGGTTCTTTTTGTAGCTTCTGTCGGGTGTGCAGTAATAATCAGTTCAAGAGATAGATGATCCAACACCTTTTGAATCACATCTTTTGAAAAATTATTATTCTTTAAATTTAGTACGGCGCTTTCTAGAGAGAAAGGCTGAGCTCCGTGGTCTTCTCTTAGTTGATACTCGCGGCGTCTGCGGATACGGTGGTTTTGTTCAGCTATGTTAACGAGGTGGAAATAAATTGAGAAAGCCCGGATCACCTGGGATCGCATAGGAGGCTTGAGGTTTTGAATTTCTTCTTTCAGTTGATTATAAGTAGATGTACTATGATTGTTTCGAAGATCTTTCGTCAATTGACGAATGGTTTCAACTTTGTTTAATAACTCTTCTCCGCCGTGATGGACAAGTAGATTACCGAGCATTTTACCCAGTTCATTAATGTCCCGGCGTAAGGGAGTTGTATGATCGTTTGTTTTTGGCTGATTAGTCACACTTTCACCTTCCTGTAATTACACTTATTTTATAGTTACTTGAAAGTTACCTTATGTTTTCATAATGTTATCAGAATAATGTGCATAGTCAAATACTTCGAACCGTACCGATGACAGCAGATGGAGGGATTATGGATAGGATTAAATTGGTAATAGTATAGAATATAAGTAATGTAAGCGTTATCTTTTGGGGAGAGGGAAGAAGGACCTATTTTTGTAATTTTTTTTAAATATGAGTTACAAATGGTTTGCTTATCGTTAAAAAAAGGAAAGAAATGTTATTATAATAGCAATCAAATTATAGGAGGATCTCCATGTCTGTAAAATTAGTACTTGATTCCAAGTCAACATTAGGTGAAGGTCCAAGCTGGGACTCAGAAAAGGAAGTTCTGTATTGGGTAGATATTGTCGGTAAGAAGATTCACCGATATGATCCCGTCCAGCATGAAAATACGACAGTAGAATTGGAGCAGTATCCTGGTACCATTCAACCGCGGGAGGATGGCGAAGTCATTCTTGCACTTCAAAATGGTTTTTACTTTTATAACTGGATGTCAGAAACTCTGGAGCCTATAACCGATCCGGAAAATCACTTGCCAGGCAATCGGTTTAATGATGGCAAATGTGACCCTGCTGGAAGGTTTTGGGCAGGGACTATGAATCTAGAGGAAAAGCAGGACAAAGGAGCTCTCTACAGGCTGGATACTAATCTTGAAGTTACAGAGAAGCTGAACGGACTCAGCATATCCAATGGACTCGCATGGTCACCTGATCATGCTTATATGTATCATATTGATACGCCCACCAAACAAGTGGTGCGATACGACTTTAATATGGAGACAGGGGAAATTACCAATCCGAAAACTGTGGTAACTATTCCAGAAGATCAAGGGTCGCCGGATGGCATGACCATTGATGAAGAGGGGATGCTATGGATCGCTCATTTTGGAGGAGCAGGTGTTTCCAGATGGAACCCTGAAAAAGGAGAATGTGTAGAATTCATCGATGTTCCAGCTTCGAATGTCACATGCTGTGTATTTGGCGGTAAGGATATGAATGAACTCTATATTACGACTGCCAGAAAAGATATGAGTGAAGAGGACTTAGAGAAGTATCCAGAAGCAGGAGGACTGTTTAAATTAAAAACAAAAGTCCGTGGGCTTCCGTCTTATCCATTTAAAGGATGAAGTTTAAAAGCAGTTGGCATGTAAAACAATATTCCGAAATCAATTCTTACAGAATCTGGAGCTCAACTGTAAGACCAACACGTTAATTTAAAAGAGCCATATTATTAAAGTGGGAAGCTTCCTAGTACGAGGGAGCTTCCTTTTTTTGGTGGGATGAGAGTGGTTCCCACTCCGTTCGCAATAGACTCATTTCTAATAGGTTCCAAAATGATCCGTTTACTTTCCGGTGGTCTCTAAGCAGTCCATCTTTCTGAAAACCAGCTTTTTCATAGCAGCGGATCGCCGGGTGATTAAAATCGAAGACGCCAAGGGCCACCTTATGAAGCTTGAGATCCTCAAAAGCAATAGCAGTAACCTGAGCAATCATTTGTTCTCCAATTCCACGGCTTTGATGTCCTGGACTTACTAGGACTTTACCGATGCGGGCCGATTCATTTTTATAATCGATTCTTCCTAAAGAAATGTGTCCGACCACTTCTTTAGATTCAGAATCCCATGCTTTATACACGATGCGGTCAGGCTGACTGGTATAGGATTCCAGCTGGTTGTGATCCAGAGGGAATTGAAAAATGGGACCTCCCCATTTCATTAAGAAAGCGGCTGTAGGAATCCAGCCAATCAGCTGATCATAATCTTCGTCTGAGAAATTCTTCAATTCAATCAACTTGTTCCACCTCTAACTTTTTATATTTCCTTCCTTCTCTTGCCTTTCTAAATCCTTCAAATATATCTATTCCAGAAAAAACTACAGCGGTTATAATAGCCGTTAGCCTGACCCACTGAGTTAAATTCGATAAATCGGACTGGAGAGCTCCTTCAAGCTCTGTGACAGCGACTGGATTAAACAAATCCGGATGGCTGAGCATCAGGCTTAAAAGAATAACCCAAAGCACGTTATACAGCGTATTAATAACAGCCAGTTTTATTGTCCACTGCTTTAAGAACCATTTATAAATGATTAAAGCAAGAGAACTTCCCGCTAATATAGCAATGTAAGGCCAGAAGGAAGCCAGGATTTCTTCGTTAAATATCGTGGCGGCCTTATTTAAACCTTCACCATTTTCCTGCTCGTATATAGCAAACAGACTGGAAGCATTCAGATAAACCGTTACTCCAACGACAGTCCAGAGAAGTCCTCCTGCCAGTTCCCAATTGGATATCAATCGTTTCTTTGGAATGGCTGGCTTATTCTTCAACTGATCCGGAGTCCAGGCTTTTCCGAAAGGTTCCTCCTCTGATTTCGTAGACCGTTCGACAACAGCAAAAATAACTGTAATCCAGAACACAGATTGAATTCCGGCAGAGGCTGCAGCAAACGAGATTTGAATGAAGATAGATAGAATAATGGAAAGCATACTTGTTTCACCAGAAAAAGAAAGAATCTTTTCAGCCACTACGGAGATGACAACAATGATCATAATAATAGGAAGAACGAGCTTTAAAACGTTCAAATACTGATCATATAAGGCAGGACCAATTAAATAGGAGGGACGATCACTATAGCGTCTGGCAAGTACAGCCGGGTCGCCCAGGTTCGTCAACACAGCTCTTACATCTTTTTCTGATGGATGCTCAGGAAGCATATCTTCAATAGTTGATTGGAGTTCGAGAGCAACATCGTCCTGCATCTTATCCGGGAGTCTTCGAGTGACCTCGTAAACATACGGTTTAATTAAGTCCATCCTTTTCCTCTCCTTGTAATAAATTATGAAGTTGTAAAGAAGTTCTTTCCCATTCTGCTTTCAGCTCATTAAAGATCTCCTGACCATAATCACTCAGTACGTAATATTTTCTAGGCCGGCTTTCCGATGTATCCCACGTGCTGGTTACTAATTCCTGCTTTTCCAGTCGTCTGAGCAAAGGGTAAAGAGTACTTTGATCAATAACAATGCCCGAAGCTTCCAAACGCTGAACAAGTGAGTATCCATACTGAGGAGATTTTAATTGACTGAGAACAGCAAGTGTCAAAGAGCCCCTTCTCATCTCAGTAATTAAGGAATGTAATAATTTACCCAATGAGCCACCTCGCTCTCTCTTTATAGTGTATATCATACACCATTGTATGACATATAACAATAAAATTATTACAGCCTCCTGAAAGGTAAAACCCTTTCGCTTTAAAGTGGCAAAATTTTTTAGTTTCTAACAGGAGCTATTCAATGATAAAGTAGATAGGAAGTTTAAGATTGAAGTAAGGAGGGAGTCTAGTGGCTGACCAGGAAAGTAACGAAGTCATAGATGAAGCATTAGGAGAGAAAGACATTCGACGGTTAGAGTTTCGTGGTGGAGTATTTGCTGCAACGATTCCTTTGGTGTTTTTCATTATTTGGGCAATTGCCTTGAGTGTAACGGAATTGGTAACCGAGCAATCCCTTGTACTTGGGATGGTTATCGGGATAGCCATTGGTTTGTTTTTCTGTAAATCCCAGTGGGCAGATTATGCTCAAAGTTTATTCTCAGGAATGGCTCAACCCGTAGGCGTGATTGCTGTTATCGCCTGGTTTTGGGCAGGGATGTTTGCGAAGTTACTATCGGCCGGAGGGCTCGTAGATGGCCTGATCTGGTTTGGATTTCAGACAGGATTGGAAGGAGGCGCTTTTGTAGCCATTACTTTCTTGTTGTCGGCTCTGTTCGCCACGGCCGTAGGTACAGGTTATGGTACAGTAGCTACGTTCGGCGTCCTGATGTATCCGGCTGGTGTCATTTTAGGGGCAGATCCCGTAATATTACTTGCCGCTATCTTAAGTGGTGCGGTGTTTGGAGACAATCTGGCTCCCGTATCTGATACCACCATCGTATCTGCGACTACTCAGGAAGCAGATGTGCCTGGAGTGGTTCGCTCAAGGTTCAAATATTCCATAACGGCTGCTATTCCAGCTCTTATTCTATTTATTATCTTTGGCGGCGGCGGAGAACAGGGAAGTACAGAAGTTATTAACCAGCTGCAGGCGCAAGTAGCTCCTAACGGGTTGATTATGCTCCTGCCATTCATTCTCGTTCTCTATCTGGCACTGAGCGGGCATCACTTGCTTACCTCATTGACGTGGGGGATCGTCACTTCTATCGGACTCATTGCTGTGTCAGGCGTTTCCTTAACAAAAGTTCTTCACATTTATAAAAATGATTCTGGAGATGCTGTTGTGGAAGGAGCCTTGATGAGTGGAATTGGCGGTTATTTCAATATGGCCATTCTGATTCTATTAATTTTGGCTGCCGCCCATTTACTTGAGGTAGCAGGCACAATGGAAGTTATTAAGAATTTCTTCCTTGGAATCATTAATAACGTGGTGCGCCGGGCGGAACTTTCGATATTCGGAATTGTAGCTTTTTTAAATGTGTTTATCACAATAAACACGGCTGCAGAAATTGCTGCTGCACCATTTGTCAGAAAGCTTGGCATAGAGATGAACATCCATCCATATCGTAGAGCCAATTTCCTCGATACGGTGACTTCATCATTAGGTTACATTTTCCCTTGGAGTGGCGGAGTGCTTCTTGCGTGGGCTACGATCCAGGGAGCTGCGGAAGAGTATGACTTCCTTCCGGTTGTTGGCCCGACAGAAGTCTTTCCATATGTGTTCCAGGGCTGGGGACTGCTCATCGTTATGTTTGTTGCAGCCATGACTGGCTGGGGACTACGCTATAGTGGAAAAAATGGGGAAGAAGTTAAACCAACAAAACATTCGTAAAACAAAAATCCTCCCTGAGCGGTTTGCTGCAGGGAGGATTTTTTTATTAGATATGAGTTTTTGCTTCTTTCATCTGATCTAAATGACGAAGCTCGTGCCAGCCGATAAACTCGACCCACTGTTCGAGATTCAAGTCGCCGAAAGAGGGATGAGGGAAAGCACGATTCTGCAGCGTTTCCTTATCCTTATTATGAACTAGAAAATAAGTGGCTTCACGAGTATGTTCCAAACCTTTTTTCGCATCTTTCAACGTATTAAATTCACCTTTTGGTTTCAGGGTTTCAGGTGCTTCCACCTTATAGTCGCGGTTGGTTGTTTTGTGCAGCGGCTTTTCATTTACCTGCTGCTCATCCCCACGTTTGATAGCCTGATTCATCTGATGGACAATCATTTGCTCCATTAAGTACAAATGCTCTAAGACTTCTAAAATAGACCAGGAATTTTCGTCTGGTTTCGTACGCGCTTCCTCGTCAGATACCTCTTCCACAAAAGCTAGTAATTCGTTTCTTTTTTCTTCTATTCCGTACATCTTGTAACCATCCTTTCCAAGTATAGGATATTTCGAGTCTACCATATGTAGCCACTTATTTTCCTCTATTAAATATGTAAACGGTTTTTCTTTTAATAGAAGACATAGTAAAATGATGGGAAGATTGAAAAAATTTACTTTTCCACTTTACTTACAAGTGAAAGGAGCATGATTAAATGCAGCACTTAGACTATCTCTATCATCCCTTTGAAAACGCAAGAAACTCGACCATTGCAAAAAACGGAATGGTTGCGACCTCACAGCCGCTTGCGTCTCAAGCCGGGCTGTCCATACTGCAAAAAGGAGGAAATGCGATAGACGCAGCCATAGCAACAGCAGCCGCTTTAACGGTCGTTGAACCTACTTCAAACGGAATCGGTTCAGACGCCTTTGCCCTTGTATGGACAGAAAATAAACTTTACGGACTGAATGGCAGTGGCCATTCACCTGCTTCTATATCTACGGAAGAAATAAGAAAACGAGGGTACGAAGAGATTCCGAAGTTTGGCTTTGAGCCTGTTACTGTTCCTGGAGCCCCCGGTGCATGGGCAGAACTATCCCGCCGTTTTGGCAAGCTTCCATTTAAAGAATTGTTCGCTCCCGCTATTCAGTATGCGGAAGAAGGATACCCAATCTCTCCAGTGTTGGGAAAATTCTGGGGGATGGCTGCGAAGAAGTTCCGTGAAACATTAAAAGGAGAAGAGTTCACCCACTGGTTCGATACCTTTGCACCTAATGGCAAAGCTCCTGAAATCGGTGAAGTCTGGAGCTCGGAAGGTCATGCCCATACATTGAGAAAAATAGCTGAAACCCATGCTGAAGACTTTTATAATGGAGAAACAGCCGATCGAATTGACGCTTTTTCTAAACAGTACGGCGGTTTTATTTCTAAAGAAGACTTAGCCAGCTATCAACCGGAATGGGTTGATCCAATTTCCGTGAATTACCGTGGTTATAACGTGTGGGAAATCCCTCCGAACGGCCAGGGACTTGTGGCGCTTTCAGCTTTGAACATGTTAAAAGGGTTTGACATACTTGAAAAAGAAAGTGATTCTACATATCATAAGCAAATAGAAGCTATGAAACTCGCCTTTGCAGACGGAGAAAAGTACATCGCCGATGCCTCCTCTATGGAAGTAGGGATCAATGATTTACTAGATGAAGATTATTCAGCGGAACGCAGATCTTCTATCACAGAAGAGGCTGGCGATCCGGAAGCGGGCGTACCCCCAAAAGGAGGAACCGTTTATCTGGCTGCCGCGGACGGGGAAGGTAACATGGTATCGTTTATTCAAAGCAACTACATGGGATTCGGTTCTGGATTAGTGGTGCCTGGAACTGGCGTTGCTCTTCAGAACCGTGGTCACAACTTCACCATGGAACAAGGGCACGCAAACTCTCTGGAAGGGAATAAGAGATCGTATCATACCATTATCCCTGGCTTTTTAACGAAGGAGGATCAGCCCGTCGGACCATTTGGCGTCATGGGCGGATTTATGCAGCCCCAGGGCCACCTCCAAGTCGTTATGAACACGGTGGATTTTCATTTAAACCCGCAATCAGCGCTTGATGCTCCACGCTGGCAGTGGATGAAAGATAAAACGGTATGGGTAGAGCCGAACTTCCCTAAGC
>NZ_JBAPTY010000114.1:0-15719 GCF_049282395.1 Halobacillus sp.
AGCCGTTCCCTGGAGCCACTTCTCCACCCAATATCTCGGAATCGAGTCTTCAACTAAACGGCCCTTTAGCGTAATAAGCCTCTTGTAAAAAATCTATCATAAACTTTAACAAAGCATAATTATAAGAATTGGAATAAGAAGATTAAAGGGCTCCCTACTTACAACTTCCGCATTACTGCCTTAGAAACGCTATTCACTATTCAGATTTTAAGAGAAAAGCTTTTACAAAAGAAATATAATAGACGAGAAAGTTATAAAAGACAAGGACTGATTAACATTGAAGACTAAAGTTTTACATAATCTGTTATGCAATTGTTAATTAACTATAAAATTAATTCAGGATACAGCGGGTATATACTAAATAAGCCCTCTAAGACATGGGTGATGCTGGATATTCCTTATTCAATATTGGAAAGGATGAAGTTTAATGTATAAAAAAGTAGTCGTAGCATTTGATGGCTCAGAAGGAAGCGAGAAAGCTCTGACTCATGCAGTAGAATTAAGCAGAACCCAGCAATCACAAATCTCTGTGGTATTTGTAGAGAAGGAAAAGGATAAATACAAAAATAATACAGGTTTTAGGATGACCATGCGTAATGACATGACGCTTGAAGAAGGAGGCGCGTACGTAGGGGGCTCTGAGGAGCGAATCAGTGATAAAGAAGTGTTGCAAAGTGAGCCAAGGGCTTACGCAGGTAACCACCCCATTTTTTTAGAGGTCAAAAGAAAACTTGAACGTGAACAACTCCCTGTTCAATATGAATGGCTGGAAGGCGATCCAGTGAATCAATTATGTAATTTTGCTTCCACTCATGAAGCAGATTTAATTGTAATTGGAAGTCGTGGTCACAGCGGGATTAAGAAATTTGTGATCGGCAGTGTGAGTGAAAAAGTAGCTAAAGAATCGGATATTCCCGTATTAATTGTAAAATAATAAAGAAGTCCGGGCGGCGTGCCCGGACTTCTTTTTGGATATAGAGCCTCTTAATGGATTATACCAAAAGGTCTGATAATAAAGGATTAAAAGACGATATAAAATTTAATTGAATTTTTCACAAGGTAAAGGGTAAAATGAGTATGAAACTGATTTCATAAAAGGATTAACAGAGGGGAGAATTGGAATGCCAACGATTTCAGATGTAGCAAGGATTACAGGGCTTTCAAAATCAACGATTTCACGTGTGATTAATAATCATCCTTATATATCTAGTGAAAAACGAGAGAAAGTATTAAAGGCCATGGAAGAAATCGGGTACTATCCAAATCCCTCCGCCAGAAGATTAAGAGGCCACACATCGAATACCATAGGTGTAATTGTACCACGGATTGTGAATCCTTTTTTCTCTTATTTAGTAAACTCTATTGAGCAGGAAGCTTTTAAAAATAATTACCAAGTTATTATATTCCAAAGCAATAATCTCAAAGATAAGGAATTATACTTTCTTAACTTGTTAAAAAATAGGCAGGTAGACGGGATTATTATGACATCAATAGAAAATGATTGGGAGACAATAGAACCTTACATGCAATATGGTCCCATCCTACTTTGCAATGAATACGTAAATCAGTCTTCTGTATCTAATGTAAGATTGGATCAGAAGAAGGGCGCTTATATGGGTACGGAGCATCTAATTAACAAAGGACATCAAAAAATCGCCTATTGTACTGGGGGATTATTTGCTGGATACGGTCGTGACCTTGATCGAAATACAGGCTACCAAAAAGCTATGGATAAACACCAGTTAAGTCCTAATCCCAGCTGGATTTTTATTAAGAGACATTCCATTGAAGATGGAAAAAAAGTTGTGAAGGAAATCTTATCTATGAACGATAAACCTACAGCAATTTTCTCGGGCAGTGATGAAGTAGCGGCAGGAATTATTATCGAAGCAAAAGAAAATGGTTTAAAGATTCCGGATGATTTAGCCGTGATTGGTTTTGATGATCAGCCCCTTGCCGAAATCGTAGAACCCAAACTGACCACGATTAAACAGCCCATTGATGAAATGGGAATTAAATCTGTAGAACTATTGATCAGGAAGTTGAATAATAAAGACAGTATGGTTGAAGAAGTTCAACTGCCCATTCAATTAATAGAAAGAGAATCTACGTAATTTTATGAAAATTTTAAATGTGTTGTTGAAAACGATTTCATAGTACCGTATAATACAAATTAATTCTTGATTAGTCTTAATCAGGAATTAATATTTTGGCCTATATGAAACCGATATCATATTTATGGGAAGGATGACCGTTATTATCGCTGATTTATAATGCTGGTAAATAAAGGCCGAAGTGGTGAAGAGATTTTTTGGATTTTATGAAACCGATATCATATAAGGAAAGGATGAAAACGATGAATACTTTTAAGTTATTAGCTCCAATTGTATTGTCAGGTTCGTTGCTTGCGGGGTGTTCGTTCTCTTCAGGGGGAAGCTCGGATAATTCAGAAGATAAAATGACCATTGAAATCTTTCAAGGGAAAGTAGAATTTAATGATCAGTTTGAAGAATTGGCTGAACAATATGAAGAAGAGAATCCGAAGATTGATATTAAGATTAACAGTGTGGGCGGAGGGTCTGATTATGCCAGTGCGCTTAAAACACAATTTGCTTCTGGGGAGGAACCGGAAATATTCAGTATTGCTGGACCGACCGAAGCGGCTAATTATGAACAGTATTTGGCGGATTTATCGAATACAAAAGCAAAGGAACTCGCTCTTAAGGGATCATTGGAACCAGTCACCAAAAATGGGGAAGTACATGGTCTTCCTTTTAATCAGGAAGGATACGGTTTCATCTATAATAAGAAAGTATTTGAAGAAGCAGGCATCGATGCAAAATCGATTAAATCCTATGAAGATCTAGAGAAAGCTGTAAAAACACTCGATAGCCAAAAAGATCAATTAGGCATTAGAGAAGTTTTCGCCTTTCCAGGAAAGGAAAAATGGGTGCCGGGCAACCACTTATCAAATGTTTATTTAGCGCCTGAGTTCAATCAATCTGTTTTAGAAGCTTATGAAGCAGAATCTGTAGAGTTTACAAAAGGAAAAGAATTTCAGAGAATGATCGACTTACAGGTGGATTATTCGATTCAACCAACACTGAACCTGGACTATTCCCAACAAGTAGAGAAATACTTTGCGCTTGAAGAGGTAGCCATGATTCAGCAGGGGAACTGGATTTATCCTTCTGTTCATCAACTTGCCCCAGAATTCGCTGAAAGTAATATGGGGATTATTCCTATTCCGGTGGAAGGACAAGAAGGTAAACTGCCTGTAGGAATTCCAAACTACTGGGCTGTAAACAAAAACAGCAACGATGAAATCATTGAGGCATCTAAAGATTTTATTGACTGGATGTACACTTCAGAAGCGGGTAAAGAAGCTGTTCTGCAAGACTTTAAATTTATTCCTGCTTATAAAGAATTTGATACCTCAAAAATCGCTGATCCAATTTCACAAGAAATCTATCAGTATGCATCGGATGAAAAAACGACAGGCTGGGTATTTCTTGGATATCCGGGCACATGGGGAGATTATCTCGGGGGAAATGTACAAAAATATTTAAGTGACAAAATCACCTGGGAGGAACTTGAATCTGACTCCAAAAAGGAATGGGAAAAAATAGACCAACAACAATAAAATGAGCTGATTGACCATTCAGTAATATACTGGATGGTCTTTTTTTCATGGAATTAAGGAAAAAGTTGAAAAATAAACCTTCAATATTTGTCGAAACTTATCCTAACGACTATTATTGGGGTAGGGAAATCAACAATTCCTTTCACAATTATAAGGAAGCTAATTGAATTTGGTAATTATGAAAAATAAAAGAAATTAACCTCTTATATTTAGAGTTAATTTGTTGACTTTAAATACCCATAAGGGGTATATTGATTAAGAAGGAGCGAGAAAAAATGGAAGATAATACCTTACCAGAAAATAGTGGGAAAAAGCCGGTTACACCTAGGACAGATGAAGAAAAACAATCCGTCATTAATCGATTAAAGCGAATCGAAGGTCAAGTTCGCGGTGTACAAAAGATGGTGGAAGAAGACCGGTACTGTGTGGATACTCTTATTCAAATATCGGCTATTAACAAAGCTTTGAACCGAGTAGGCTATTCATTAATGGAGCGTCATACGCATCATTGTGTAGCCAGTGCGATTAGAAAAGGTGAAGGCGAAGAAGCCATTGATGAATTGATGAAGGTTGTCCAACAGTTCTCCAAATAAGGAGGATCAATGCATGAGTGAACGAAAAGAAATGAACTTAGGAATTACGGGAATGACATGTTCCGCTTGTTCTGCCCGTATTGAGAAAGTCCTCAATAAAATGGATGGAGTCGAGGCGAGCGTTAATCTAACGATGGAAAATGCGACCATCACTTATAACAACGAGCAAGCGCAGCCTCAAGATATTAAAGAGAGAATTGAAAAGTTAGGCTATGGTGTACTGACAGATAAAGTAGAACTTGATATCCACGGAATGACGTGTGCTGCCTGTTCCACTCGTATCCAAAAAGGGTTAAGTCGTATGAACGGTATTGAAGAAGCTTCTGTGAACTTAACAACAGAAGCCGGGGTGATTGAATATCAGCCAGGGTTAGTCTCAACGGAGCAGATTATAGAAAAAATCAAAGATCTAGGCTACGACGCCGTAATTAAAAAAGATCGTGAAGAACAGAAAGATTATAAAGAAGAAGAGCTTAAAAGGAAAAAACGCCAGCTGTTCCTGTCTATCATTCTTTCTTTACCCCTTCTTTATACGATGATCGGTCACTTGCCATGGGATTTGGGCATTCCTGTTCCAGAACTAATGATGAATCCATGGTTTCAGTTTGTTCTAGCTACACCGGTTCAATTTTATATCGGAGCTCCTTTCTATATCGGCGCTTACCGGGCCTTGAAGAATAAGAGTGCCAATATGGATGTGCTTGTAGCTTTAGGTACGTCCGCTGCTTATTTTTATAGTGTGGCGGAAGGGATTAGATGGCAGTTGAATCCGGACATCATGCCGGAATTGTATTTTGAAACCAGTGCCGTTCTGATTACATTAATCCTGGTTGGTAAATTATTTGAATCTCTCGCTAAAGGAAGAACTACGCAGGCGCTGACGAAACTTTTGAACCTGCAAGCCAAGGAAGCTACTGTGCTGCGAAATGGAACAGAAGAGAAAGTTCCAGTGGATCAAGTAGAAGTAGGAGATGTACTCCTTGTTAAACCAGGTGAGAAAATACCGGTAGATGGTACGATTATAAAAGGTACAACGTCTGTAGATGAATCGATGATTACTGGAGAATCCCTTCCTGTAGAGAAGTATGAGAAAGAAACAGTGATTGGTTCCACCATCAATAAAAATGGAACGATCCAAATGAAGGCTGAAAAAGTAGGGAAAGACACAGCCCTCGCGGGGATTGTGAAAATAGTGGAGGAAGCCCAAGGATCTAAAGCCCCTATTCAACGGACAGCGGATGTTATATCCGGCATTTTTGTTCCCATTGTAGTTGGCATTGCGGTCATTACATTTGTGGTCTGGTATGCATTCGTTTCTCCCGGTCAGCTTCCTCCTGCGCTTGAAGCAGCCATAGCAGTACTGGTTATTGCATGCCCATGTGCGCTTGGTCTTGCTACACCTACATCCATCATGGTTGGTACAGGTAAAGGAGCCGAGCAGGGGATCCTCTTTAAAGGGGGAGAATATTTGGAAGGTACTCAAGGACTGACGACTATTCTGCTTGATAAAACAGGTACGGTTACTAAAGGTAAACCGGAAGTCACGAACTTTGACACTGTCGAGCCCCATCAAACAGATGTCCTTGGTTATTTGGCAGCTGCTGAAAAAGCTTCTGAACATCCACTCGCCGAAGCTATAGTAAATTATGGAGAAGAGAATGGCGTTACGCCGCAGGAAGCGGAGGAATTCGAAGCCATCCCCGGGTATGGAATCAAAGCTAGAGTAGGCGGAAAACAGGTTTGCGTCGGTACAAGAAAACTAATGAATCGCGAAACAATTGATTATATCGAGCTTGAGGATATTCTTGCTAAACATGAGAGTGAAGGAAAAACAGCGATGCTTATTGCTATAGAGGGGGAGCTTGCTGGTTATGTTGCGGTTGCAGACACGATCAAAGAAACCTCAAAGCAAGCGATCCAGGACCTCAAAGAATTAGGACTTAGCATTTACATGGTAACAGGCGATAACGAACGAACGGCTAAGGCGATAGCTTCCCAGGTGGAAATTGACGGGGTCTATGCCGAAGTTCTTCCTGAAGAAAAAGCTGAGAAGGTAAAAGAGCTACAGGAAAAAGGAGAAAAAGTGGCTATGGTGGGAGATGGAATCAATGATGCTCCTTCTCTTGCTACAGCAGACATTGGTATTGCGATTGGCACAGGTTCAGATGTAGCCATTGAAACGGCTGATCTCACTTTAATCGGCGGTGATCTTGAGAACTTGAGCAAAGCGATCAAGCTAAGTCGTAAAACCATGGCCAATATTAAACAAAATATGTTTTGGGCCTTGGCTTATAACTCTGCCGGTATTCCAGTTGCTGCTATCGGCTTACTCGCCCCATGGGTAGCTGGAGCGGCTATGGCTTTCAGTTCTGTCAGTGTGGTCAGCAATGCTCTTCGGCTAAAAAGAGTAAAAATATAAGTGTGAAAGATTATGAAGAAACTCGCCTGCGGGCGGGTTTTTTTCTATGTATTTTTACAAATTTGGATTTTTTATGGAAAAAATAGTTTAACGGGATACGGGTATAGGGTAATTGGATTTATGTAATCAATTTTAAGGAGGATGTTTAATTTATGTCTCATGAACAGTACCAGTCCGTAATTGAATCTCTCCACGAATGTATGGAAGCATGTAATCACTGCTATGATGCTTGTCTAAAAGAAGACAATGTAGCTCATATGGTGGATTGCATCCGTCTTGATCGCGAATGTGCAGATATGTGCGGATTCCTTGAGCAGGCCTTAGTAAGGGATACTCCTTTTGCTAAAGAGCTCGCGAGTGTATGCGCTCAAATGTGTGAAGCATGCGGAAATGAATGCAAAAAACACGATCATGACCACTGCCAGAAGTGTGCAGAAGCGTGCTTCAAATGTGCAGACGCTTGTAAAAGCATAGCTTAATAAAATTGGTACATGCTAAAGGTCACAAGTTCTTTAAAAGAGAGCTTGTGATTTTTTGTGCAGTCGAATAATTCTAAGTTTATAAATACCCCTACGCGGTAAAAGTATAAATGTCCTATGTTTTTACGAGGAGGAATAAGCGATGGATCACCAACATAATCACTCAGATTTTCAAGGTGAAGAACAGCATCACTATGAACATGATGAACATGGAAATCACCACGGACATGAAGGTCACGATCATGGCAGCATGATTGAGGATTTTAAACGCAGGTTTTATATTTCCTTATTGGTTACTATACCTATTCTTATTTTGTCACCTATGATCCAGGACTTTATTGGATTAGAATTTTCCTTTCCTTATGACCAATATGTGTTGTTTGGATTAGCAACTTTCGTCTTCTTTTATGGTGGATGGCCATTTCTTACGGGATCGATTGATGAACTTAAAAATAAAAACCCAGGAATGATGACTCTAATAGGTTTGGCTATTGTCGTTGCGTATGGATATAGTTCACTTGTTATTTTTGGTTGGACTGGCCGGAACTTCTTCTGGGAACTGGCGACCTTGATCGATATCATGCTCCTTGGCCATTGGATTGAAATGAAATCCGTGATGGGCGCATCAAATGCGCTTCAAGAGTTAGTAAAACTCATGCCTAACGAAGCTCACCGACTCAACGCTGATGGAAAAACAGAAGAAGTGCCACTTAGTGAACTTGGCGCAGATGACTTGGTACTTGTAAAACCAGGAGAGAAAATACCGGTTGATGGTATTATTACTGAGGGGAAATCAGCCATAGACGAATCCATGTTGACAGGCGAATCCGTACCGGTAGAAAAAGGGAAAGATCATGAAGTTATAGGGGGCTCCATAAATAAGGAAGGCAGCTTGACCATTCAAGTTCAAAAAACGGGAGATGACACTTATTTATCCCAGGTTATTACGCTGGTTCAAGAAGCTCAGAATTCTAAGTCAAGAGCTCAGGACTTCGCGAACCGGGCTGCTAAGTGGTTGTTTTATTTAGCGCTTGTATCTGGGATCAGTACGTTTATTATATGGATGGCTCTAGGCTTTCCTTTTGATACAGCTGTAGAGCGAATGGTCACTGTAATGGTTATTACCTGTCCGCATGCTTTGGGGCTCGCTGCTCCTCTTGTTGTAGCCGTTTCCACATCTTTGTCAGCCAAACAGGGTCTGCTCATTAGAAATCGTACTCAATTCGAAAATGCGAGAAATATTGATGCAGTTATTTTTGATAAAACAGGGACCCTGACAAAAGGGGAATTCGGCGTTACAGACATTGTCCCTCAGGAAACCTATGAAACGAATCAATTGCTGTTCTGGGCGGCAAGTGTTGAGCAAAACTCCGAGCACCCTCTTGCGCGAGGAATATTGGATAAAGCTCAACAAGAAAGTGTGTCTTTAAGTAAAGTGGAAGAGTTTGAGTCCATGACTGGACAAGGACTTCAAGGAAAAGTGGAAGATAGACTTGTAAAAGTGGTTAGTCCGGTCTACGTACAGGACGCGGGATATTCTTACGATACGGATACATTTAATGAGTTATCGGAAGAAGGAAAAACGGTTGTCTTTGTTTTAATTGATCAAAACTATGCAGGAATGATTGCTCTCGCTGATATGGTACGTGAGTCTGCGAAAGAAACCGTAGCTGAATTAAAGAAAAACAACATTCGCTCCGTTATGCTTACAGGCGATAATCAAAAGGTAGCAGACTGGGTAGCTAAGCAAATCGGAATAGACGAAGTATATGCGGAAGTAATGCCAGATCATAAATCCGATCAAGTGAAGAAAATTCAGGATGAAGGGCGAAAAGTCGCCATGACAGGTGATGGAATAAATGATGCTCCGGCTCTGGCTACCGCGGATGTAGGAATTGCTATAGGAAGCGGTACAGACGTTGCAGTGGAAACAGCTGATATTGTTCTTGTGAAAAGCAATCCAAAAGATATTCTTTCCATTCTAAAACTATCGAAAAACACTTATAAGAAAATGGTGCAGAATCTATGGTGGGCTGCAGGCTATAATATTTTTGCCATTCCACTTGCGGCAGGTGTTCTTGCTCCAATTGGAATTGTTCTAAGTCCAGCTGTTGGAGCTATCTTAATGAGCTTCAGTACCGTTGTAGTAGCAATCAATGCAAAGTTATTAAAAGCGGATTAGATGGATCTTGGCAGGTTAAAGCTTTGTAAGTGCTATCTCCTTCTATTATTCGTACGCAAAAAACTATAGTAGGAAGCCAGGGGGCGTGCAGAATCATTTTCCATGATACTGTTCGTCCCCTGTGGCATTCTGTACGGCAGTAAAATAAGGTACCTCTCCAAAAAGGATCTACTGCGTATCTTATCCTTTCGAATTTGGTTCTATTAGAGCTATCGCTCTAATACCTCCGTCTTAAATCTTATTTCGCATATGTCTTTCCTTCTGCAGATGCATATGATCACTTATTTTTATTAAATTTCGAAGTTTTTCTACCTCTATCCCGATCTTCGTGTAAATATTTAATAGGATTAACATGAAAAGATGCCAAAATTAGTCAGACTTTTTAAACAACTATAATCTATAATTATATTAAATAGATAAACAGAATAGTTAAACTTAAAGAGGAGGAGGTCAATTGACTACGATTCATGTTAATTGGGGAGCATCGAGAGTGAATTTAACCTGGAGATATGCTAAGCAGCTGCCTGCCAGAAATTTGATTACAAGTGTTCACGGTCTTTGTTTTAAAGGGGATCGGTTGCTTTTAGTAAATCTCAATTACAGAGGGTGGGACTTCCCAGGTGGACATTTGGAGCCAGAAGAAACCCCTCTGGAGTGTTTTAAACGTGAAGTAATGGAAGAGGGATATGTCTCCGGGGAATGTAAACACTTAGGTCATATCGTGGTTGATCATTGTAATACACCAAAATGGAATGATTACAGTCTTTATCCCAAAGTGGGTTACCAGGTTTTTTACCGAATGGAAATCGAAAATCTTTACGTATTCAGAGGAGAGTATGAATCCGTAGAAAGAATGTTTGTAGATCCCAGTGAAGTACATCATTACTATTACGACTGGAATGAAATCTGCCAGGAAATTCTGGAATATGCTTCTTATATTAAAAATTAACGCATTAACAGAATACACCGTTATTCTTAAGCGCTGACTTTCCAGAAAGCTCCCGATGCTGTAAGACTCAGTTTCAAGATAAATGGAGGCTCAGTACATGCCCGCATAAAACGAATTGTGCCCCGCAGGACCTCCATCAAAACTAAAATCTCGAAACTGAGTCTTAAACTATCCGTCCTATGGTTCAATAACAACCTCATGAGAAATCAATACTATCGACGAACGTAACCATCCAATAATAGGTTATTCATAGAAGCCAGGCTTTTTCAGAGGAGATAAGGCCTGTTTTCTAATGGATTCTATTACAATTAGGTTACAATTGGTACAGAAGGGTTTGATGAGCTTCAAAAAAAGAAATAGATAAATAGTATTTACCTGTACCTATTTTTCCAGATTACGAAATTGTTACTGCAATTTAGCGGCAGGTTAAAGGAGGAATTGATCCATGCGTTATCTTGTAGTTTCTGATATACATGGAGATATTGAAAAGTTTGAGGACGTCTTACAAGAGGCTTCTTACAATCCACGGGAAGATCAGTTGATTCTGCTTGGGGATTATGTAGATAGGGGGCCTTGCTCGAGAGATGTAGTTGCAAAGGTCATTGATCTTGTTGAGAATGATGGAGCCATTGCTATTAAAGGAAACCACGACGATTTATTTATACGCTCTAAATATGAAAAGGAAGCGAAGAAACTTTGGGATTTGAACGGAGCTTCCACAACTTTTAAGTCTTATAATGGAAACATGGATGAACTTCGGGAACATCAGGAATGGATGGAGAATAATCTTAAGCTCTATTATGAAACGGAAGAATATATTTTCGTACATGCCGGATTAATGCCGCATATTCCTCTTCAGGAACAGGAAGAACAAACGATGCTTTGGACCCGTCAGACGGCCAGAGTAGGTCTTGGTAAAACCGTTGTTCACGGACACACACCTGTGAGACATATTGCTTACTATGAAGATCAGGTAGATATAGATACCGGAGCCGTATACGGAGGAAAGTTATCCCTGTTAGAACTTCCGTCTCATGAAGTGTACACGGCCACATAAAGAAAGGAATGAGCCTGAATCAGCTCATTCCTTTTTTCATTTAATAGGCACGATCCCCATTAAATATTGAGTTTTTAACAATCACATAATCCACCGTTCTTAATGCTTCCAGCTTGTTTCCGCCTGCATAGGAAATGGAGGATTGAAGGTCCTGCTCCATTTCCTCCAGGGTATCCCCCAGGCTGCCTTTATGCTCAACATACATTTTCTTGCCTTCTACATTTTTCTTTTCGCCTTTTTGGTATTCAGATGCAGACCCAAAGTATTCCTTAAAGCGTTTACCGTCTTTCTCAAATGTTTCTCCTGGAGATTCTTCATGACCGGCAAATAGTGAACCAATCATGACCATAGTGGCACCGAAACGAATGGATTTTGCTATATCACCATGGGTTCTAATTCCTCCATCGGCTATTATTGGTTTACTGGCCGCCTTGGCACACCAGCGCAATGCAGCCAGCTGCCACCCACCTGTACCAAACCCAGTCTTAATTTTAGTAATACATACCTTCCCAGGACCGATTCCAACTTTAGTTGCGTCTGCGCCTGCATGTTCAAGTTCTCTCACCGCTTCCGGTGTTCCGACGTTTCCGGCGATTACAAAGCTTTCAGGCAGATGGTGCTTAATATGCTGGATCATTTCGATAACGGCATTGGAATGACCGTGAGCAATATCAATGGTTATATAATCTGGTATCAATTTCTCAGAGGCTAGCTGCTCGATAAATTGGTATTCTTCAGTTTTTACCCCGACACTAATAGAAGTGAACAAATCTCGTTCCATCATATCTTTGATAAACGTGTATCTGGCCTCGGGATCAAAACGATGCATAATATAAAAATACCCATTTTCAGCTAGGTATAGAGCAATTTTCTCGTCAATAATCGTTTGCATATTCGCGGGTACTACCGGTAACTTAAACTGTCTGCTGCCCAGCATAACGGTTGGATTACACTCTGACCGGCTGTTTACTACGCATTTAGCAGGGACAAGTTGAATATCTTCATAATCAAATACATTTTCCATAATTTTCACTCCTGAAAACGAATATTTAAAAATACAAACAAATAATCGTTCGTCTATTAGTTAATTTACAGTATATATTTTACTCTGTCAAAGACTTCAGTTAGTTTTTTATTGTTTTATTCTGTTGAAAAATAGATAGATTCCTATAATAATATGGGGAAGTGTTACCTTTACATCAGTGGTATGCAGGAATTTACTACATAAAAGTAGAAATAACAGGAGAAGTGGATAAATAATGACAGGATTAATGAGGGTTTTACAATGAATAGAGAGAAAGCACGTATGGATACAGCTGGAAATAGAGAACGGCATGCAGGAGGGGGAACTATGGATCCATTGGATATTGTAGGGAATCTGGATCAAATTAAGCCTGTTTATCACCCTGTAGTAAGTGCGATAAGACATGATGTGGTCGGTTATGAAGTACTGGGAAGATATTATAATGGGCATGAATGGATAAGTTTAGGGTTCTTTTTCCATGATGACGATGTGCCTGAGGAGTTTAAAGTAGAAGTTGACCAGCATTTGTTGAAATTAGCCCTTTCACAGATGATTGAATCTAATCGGGACGGGTTATTATTCATCAATCGAAATGCGAAACAATTAATGGTGAATAATGGAGAGGATCTATTAGACACGCTGCTCAAGTTCCAAAACCAAGGGTTTTCTATGGAACGGGTTGTGCTTGAAGTGACAGAACATGATTTTGATGAGGAATTTGAAGTGTTAAGCAATTTGCTGCTTTATTACAAAACGTATGGCATCCAAATTGCAGTAGATAACGTAGGTGCGAGAAGCTCAAACATTGACCGCATTCGTCAGCTGGAACCTCATATTTTAAAGATCAATACTGCCATAATCAGGCAGCACAATTCTGATGGATTTCAGGATATAATGTACTCTCTATCCATGCTTGGAAGACGTATAGGAGCTGCTTTGCTTTTTGAAAACATTGAAGATGAATCTCAGCTTTACTTCGCATGGAAACATGGAGGGAGATATTACCAGGGCCACTATTTGGCGAGGCCAGAATTTTCACTTATTGATACAAAATTCCTTTCTTTAAATGTGAGTACTAAAATAGCCCATTATATAAAACGTGAAAAATCGCTCGTGGAACAGAGGCTGAAGTATATCCTGTTATGGGAAAAGAAAATTAAAGAATTACTTCCTAAATGGGAAGGTCAGAAGAAAGTAGATGCATTTATCCAAACGGCAACCTCTGAATTTAATGAGGAAAGCTTTCGTATGTTCGTGTGCAACAGTGATGGTCAGCAAGTTTCCTCAAACTTTAATAAGCATGAAAACACCTGGGAGATCGATCCGGATAAGCGAGGTTCCAACTGGGCATTTCGGCCTTATTTCTTAGAAAACGTTATGCAAATGCAAACATGGAACAAAGGCATTCTCTCAGAGATTTATTCGGATATTGAAACGAAGGATATGATTCGAACATTCAGTTTTCCTCTATCAGCTGAGCATTTTCTATTTATTGATATTCGTTATTCCTATCTGTATGATCACGAATGTTTACTAATTTAAAACGGATGCCGTCAGGGCACAAATAGTAGAGATGCTGAGCCTACAGGGGTTCAGCATTTTTGTGTTTTATTAGATTCAATTACACTTTGGATTGTTTGGATATAAACAGATTGCTTTCTTTCGCTTCATGTATTTGCCATAATACTCTTTGCAAGAACGAAAGAGGAGGATTTGAAAAATGACTAATACGAATCAATCAACCGAACCATTATTCCAAACATTCAATAGCGATAACCTTGTATTAGAAAACCGTACGGTCATGGCACCAATGACCCGAGGATATTCACCAGACAACATTCCAGATCAGAACGTAGCTGATTACTATCGCCGTCGTGCTGAAAATGGAGTGGGGCTGATTGTCACAGAAGGAACCGGCATTAATCATCCAGCTTCGGTTTCAGGAGCCAGTATTCCTGTTTTTCACGGGGAAAAAGCACTGGAAGGCTGGAGCAACGTTGTAAAACAGGTTCATAATGCAGGCGGGAAAATTGTACCCCAGCTATGGCATGTAGGGATGACAAGAAGCAAAGGCGATCTTCCAAATGAGGAAGCTCTGCCGGTAGGACCATCCGGTTTGAGTCTTGATGGTGAACCAGTAACCGAACCTCTCACAGAGCAGGAAATCAGTGAATTAGTGGAAGCTTATGCTCAAGGCGCAGCGGATGCTAAGCGTCTAGGGTTTGATGGGATAGAGATTCATGGGGCTCATGGCTATCTAATTGACCAATTCTTCTGGGCGAATACGAATCGTCGTACCGATCGTTATGGTGGTGACCTTTTAGGCCGTACTCAGTTTGCTGTAGAAGTGGTAAAAGCATGCCGTCGTGAAGTCGGTCCCGACTTTCCGATTATTTTCCGTTTTTCTCAATGGAAAATGAATGATTTCAAAGCTAAACTTGCTGAAACACCGGATGAATTAGAACGTTTTCTACAGCCTCTTGTGGAAGCGGGTGTCGATATCTTCCACTGTTCTACCCGCCGGTTCTGGGAAGCAGAATTTGAAGGCTCTGATTTAAACCTAGCAGGGTGGACGAAGAAATTAACAGGTAAGCCTGTTATTTCAGTGGGATCCGTTGGTCTGGACGGAGAGTTTACGAATTTTTCTGGTGCCAATACAACCAGTCTCGATGGTCTTGTTGAAAAACTTGATCAGGAAGAATTCGATCTCGTAGCCATAGGCCGTTCTTTATTAATGGATCCTGAATGGGTAAGGAAAGTGCGCGAAGGTCAGGAAAATGACTTACTGCCTTTTGATAAAGAAGCGCTCCAAAAATTATATTAAATCTTTAATAAAAGCGCCAAATCCACACTGGAATTTGGCGCTTTTTTCTATATATTACCGAAAAATTTTTCTGCTTTATCCAAATAAGGCTCTTCGTCAGGTGTCATTTCATATTCTTCGACTATAGCATCTACAGGGCAGGCTGCCACACATGCTCCGCAGTCGATACAAATATCCGGATTAATATAAAATTGATCCGGGCCTTCTGCAATACAATCTACAGGACAAACGGTAACACATTCACCTGCTTTTTCTGATTCGCACGGGCTGGTTATTACAAAAGCCATAATAGCCCTCCTTTCCTTTTATTTTTAGTTCTTTAAATTTTACAGTAAAGCTCCCGTTTGTTGAAGACTCAGTTTCGAGATAAAGGGGTCCGTTACGTAATATGGGTAAGGGTTGGTGGGGAAATAACTCGTCTTGTTCCATCACCCAGACACTCGAGACATAAGCCGCTCATCAACGGATTGAAAAACCACCATCCTTTTGATGGTCGGCTTATGCTGGTCGTGTCTTTCGGGGTAATTCCACATTTGAACACTTTCCTAT
>NZ_JBAPTY010000115.1:0-3320 GCF_049282395.1 Halobacillus sp.
TTGCAGGGGAAAGAGTTTTCCTTAATGGCTTTCGTCCAGGGTGAACATGTGTACCCAATGATTCCTGCAAGAGATCATAAGCGGGCGTTCGATGGTGATCAAGGTCCGAATACAGGTGGAATGGGGGCTTATGCACCTGTACCTGAATTAGAAGAAGGAGCCTATCAGACGGCGGTTTCTTCTATCCTCGAGCCGGCGGCGCGGGCTCTTGTCAAAGAGGGTCGTTCCTTTACCGGCATTTTATATGCAGGCCTAATTGAAAGTCCCGAGGGGCCAAAAGTGATTGAGTTCAACGCGCGCTTTGGAGATCCCGAGACGCAGGTCGTTCTTCCGCTGCTTGAAAATGATCTTGTGCAAGTGATGCTGGATGTTCTGGAAGGCAAGGACCCTGAACTTACCTGGTCGAAAGAGGTTTGTGCAGGGGTGGTCGTCGCTTCGAGCGGATATCCGGGGGGATATGAGAAAGGACGGCCGTTACCTGTATTAAAAGCACACGATCAGGCGTTTACGGTTCACGCCGGTACGGAAAAGGACGAGGAAGGCTATGTATCCAGTGGCGGGCGTGTCCTGCTTGCAGGTGCTAAAGATAAGAATCTTGCCCGGGCACTGGATGGCGTTTATGATTATTTGAACTGTTTTGAAGGGTTCTCTGACTTTTTCTATCGCCGTGACATCGGACACTCATCGATTTCTTCGACGGACACCTAAATAAAATAGGGCGGCGATCGAACCGATGATCGTGATGACCACGAATCCGACGTCTGTTAAATATTCCATAAAGTCCATTGATTTCATCCTTTATAAGAAGGACGGGGAGTGCCCCGTCCTTTTTTATTTCGGGATCAACCCGATTTCTTCATCATTTACTGCTGAACTGGTTTAAATTCTGCTGCCATCCTTGTTCAATACCGTCTGTTTCCTCAGCCATTTCTTCAAAAGCTGCCGTTAACGGGCAGTAGCGGACAATCCCTTCAGCTACTTTCATTGATGCGAGGACAACAAGCATAGGATGGACTTCTCTTGTCTTATTTGCTCGAATGGTCAGTAACGTCAGCATGCTTAATCCAGCTGTAATACGAACCATTGAGTTGATGATGCCAATATTTGGCTTCATGGTCGGCTTCCTCCTTACCACATAAAGACTTCCTGTGTTACCATAGTACATATTGACTCGATAGGAGGACGCTCCATGAATGAAACACGATTCCGTTGGCGTAACCGGCAGCTGCGTGAACACGCAAGCGTCATGGATGGTACGCATGCGCCAACCAAATTAATTAAACATACCACTTATTTAAACGTATATTTAAAACAATGGATGACTGGACATATATGGTTGTACGAAGACCGCATCATTTATACCGGTTCGGAGCTTCCTGCCAACCTGGAAGGAACAGAAATCATTGATGGAAAGGATAGTTACATTGTCCCGGGGTATATTGAACCCCACGCCCATCCTTTTCAATTATATAATCCCCGAAGCTTAGCGGAATATGCAGCGCGCACAGGTACCACATCATTAATCAACGATAACCTCATGTGGCTTTTTTTAACAAAAAAAGAGAAAGCGTTTTCGCTGCTTGAAGAATTCATGGATTTACCGGCTACGATGTACTGGTGGGCGCGCTTCGATCCCCAGTCTGTCTTAAGAGACGAAGAACGTGAAGCCTTTGACGAGCAGGTTGTTTCCTGGATTGAACACGATGCTGTCATTCAGGGCGGGGAACTCACGGCCTGGACGGATGTCTTGTATAATGGTGACGAACAAATCCTGCACTGGATGCAGGAGACGAAACGCGCCCGCAAGCCGCTTGAAGCCCACTTACCCGGAGCCAGCGAAAAAACGCTTGTGAAAATGCGTCTCTTAGGTATGGATTCAGAACACGAATCCATGACCGCCGATGATGTGATTAAGCGGCTTTCGGTCGGTTATCAGACAGGAATCCGCTATTCGTCTATACGACCGGATCTTCCGGAGATTTTTAAAGGTCTGAAGGAAAAGAATCATACGCACTATGATCACCTGATGTACACCACAGATGGATCAACGCCTGGTTTTTATCGTGAAGGACTGATCAATATGTGCATACGGCTTGCCATAGAGGCTGGAGTCCCCGTCATTGATGCTTATATGATGGCCACCTATCAGCCGGCACGTCACTTTAATATTGAAAACCGGGTAGGAAGTATTAATTCCGGACGCGTGGCTCACTTGAACTTTTTAAAAGATCCCAAGGATCCGACTCCGCATTCCGTGATCGCTAAAGGGGAGTGGGTAAAGCGCGATGGAGAAGACATCAAACCGGAGAATTCCATCCAGTGGAAGAAGAATGGCATTGATCATTTAAATCTTGATTGGGAAATGAACGAGCACGATATGCAGTTCTCCATGCCGATTGGAATGGAGATGATTAATGACGTTATTATGAAACCTTATGCGATTGATCTAGATGCATCTGCGTCACAGCTTCCAGACGATACAGATGAAGCTTTTCTCATGCTCATGGACCGAGAAGGTAAATGGACCGTAAACACCCTGCTCAAAGGGTTTACGGATTCCCTTGGGGCTCTTGCAAGCTCATACTCCAACACGGGAGACCTTATTCTGATTGGAAAATCGCGGTCAGATATTGAAAAAGCGTTTGCTCGAATGAAAGAAATCGGCGGTGGAATCGTTCTCGTGGATCAAGGAAAGATTCTCTTTGAATTGCCTCTTCCGCTTGGCGGGATCATGTCTGATTTGCCGCTTGAGGATTTAATGCAGGAAGAAAGCAAACTGAAAGAGTATTTGAAGGAGTACGGTTTTTCATTTTCCGATCCAGTGTACACACTGCTTTTCTTATCTTCCATGCATTTACCTTATATACGAATCACACCGCTTGGTATCATGGATGTGAAAAAGAAAGAAGTACTCTATCCTTCCATCATGAGATAGTATAGAATGATATGAAAAAAATGATGAGGGAAGTGCGAGATGAGAAGGTTAACCTGGATGCTGCTGTTTGGTTGTGTGCTTATGCCTCTTCAGGCCTGTGCGGGCGGAGCCCCTCAGGCGCCGTCCCCTTCACCAGAAGCCCCTGATGGAGTTTCTACCGAAAATGAGACGATTGAAGATGACGAGGATGTTTTTCCATTAACCGGAGAACCTGCGCAGGGCGGGGTGGATCATCGGGTGGTTTCTGTGATGATTAATAATCATACCAAAGCCCGACCTCAATCCGGCTTAAGTCAGGCAGATATTGTATTCGAAGTATTGGCAGAGGCACAGATCACCCGTTTTTTAGCTTTATTTCATAGTCAACTACCTGATACAATTGGAC
>NZ_JBAPTY010000116.1:0-5256 GCF_049282395.1 Halobacillus sp.
CCCGAATGATGTGGAGCGAGATGCAGCTATTCAACGATTTAAATTCTCTTTCGAGGCTAGTTGGAAAGCGACTAAGCAATATTTATATGACATAGAAGGGCTGGATGCCGGCTCACCGAAGGGCGTCATTCGCAGTTGCAGGGCGGTCCACTTGTTGGAGGATGAAGAGGCCGTTCTGGCTTTGGAAATGGTGAATGATCGTAATTTGACCGTCCGTACCTATAATGAAGAGGTGGCAAATAAAATCCACCAAAACTTGCCTCGGTATAATAACTTTCTCCATCAGTGGGTTGAACGGATGAATGGTAAAGTGAAGGAATAGCTATTAGATAAAGTCTTAGCTACTTCTAGTTAGTGAACCAAATTTTAAAAAAATGCATTAGCCCCAATGGTAAAATGCCCAGTTTTCTTTATTCTGAAATCTAGGTGCTTTTTTGGTGACTGGATTTTGACTCGATACTGTTCATAAAGTATTAAAATGTATTGTGGTTTATATATTAACTTTTCTATGCAAAGCTTGATATAACAAAGTTCGGTGGGTCTTATTATTGTCCTATTAAATAGCACGAGTGAATGGGCAGCATGATGTAATACCGCTCAACCACCTTGTATTAAAGGTTTTAATAGCCTTCACTAAATGAATGGACAATATTTTAAAAAAGCTGGCCTATCATCCAAAAAACGGATGATAGGCCAGCTTTTTTTGAAGTGTTATTTTTCCTCCATTTTCATTTCTCTGAAGTTTGAACTGGGCGCCGCTCCTTTGGTGCCATGCACTTTCGTGTACATCATTTTAATTTGCTGTGTAGTCATTTCCAGGTGCATCTCTTTCATCAGATTCTTTGCCTGTCTAAATTAATAACAGCAGTTGAGTCCAGCGTATTAATGGGATTCTTGAGGTATTCTTCTCTAAATATATCATTAGCAGTATATCCGCAGGGTCAGTTAAAGGATAAGATGTGTTACAATATTATCGAAACCGCTTTCGTATAATTTTTGATAAAAAGAAAGAGGGGTGAAGGATGCTTACCTTCACCTTATTCCTACATAAGAAAAAGGCTTTTTCTACATTTACAAAAGATAATGAGCTTGTAGCATATGTGAACTATTCGGAATACGCGAAATCAAGCTATCTTTTGAAGGGCGGGTTCATTGTGTTGGAGAAGTGGCAGGGGCATGAGGCTCGCTGGTTTTAAGTATTGACCATATTATTATAAAGCCATTAAAGAATAGAGAGGGGTTCATTCATGGTAAAGTATGCGTTTAATGAGGAAAAGTATTTTGTTATAGAAGAGTTTGATCGGGCTAAGACGTTTTCGAGTTTTTTACCGGGCATAGCCGGGTTGTATGGGGCTCCGATGTGGGCGTTTTATGTGAACAGAGGGCAAGGGATGGTGAGTTTCGGGATACAAGATAAAGATAATGCGATCACAGAGTTTTTTCCTGCCAACCAGGCTTATGAGCGCGTTTCAACCAATGGCTTCCGCACGTTCATTAAGGTTCAGCGTAACCAGGAAAGCTTCCTATTCGAACCATTTAATACGGATTCGAAACAAACCGTAACCAGGAACATGTATATAAAAGAAAACGAACTCATCATAACAGAACGAAACGAAGACTATGGAATTCAAACGAACGTGACTTATTTTACGTTACCACAGGAAAACTTCTCGGCTTTAATGCGTAAAGTGGAGGTAGAAAATATCTCGGATGAGGAAATAAGTCTTGAGATTGTAGATGGGTTACCTGCCATAATTCCTTTTGGAATAGAGGATGCAGCTTATAAAGCAGTAGGGAACACACTGAAAAGCTGGATGGATGTATTTAATGTAGAGAATCACATTCCCTATTATCGTGTCCGCTCCTCAACACAGGACACAGCTGAAGTGGAGGAAGTCACAAAAGGGCATTTTTATGCAAGCTTTGTAGAGGATGGCTCACTGCTAAAGCCTATTGTAGATGCATCCATTCTTTTTGGTGAAAATACGTCGTTACGCTTTCCGGAAAGGTTTGAAAGTAATTCGGTACAGGACCTTTTACAAGCGAAGCAAATTACGGCAAACAAGGTGCCGTGTGGTTTTTCAGCTTTTTCAAGTGTTTTATCCCTGAATGAATCTACGAATTTACATACGATGATTGGTCACGTGAATGACCTTACTATTTTGGAAGAGAAGCAATCTGAAATTAGTTCAGCCGCTTATTTTGATAGGAAGTATAAGGAAGCACAACTGCTTGTGGATGAATTAACAAGCGATGTCCATTCTCATACCGGAAGTGACATGTTTGATGCGTACGCGAAGCAGAGCTATTTAGATAACGTACTACGTGGTGGATATCCGATTTTACTAGAGAATAACAAAGAGCCGTTTCTCTACTATGTCTATTCTCGTAAACATGGGGACCTGGAACGAGATTACAATTTCTTTTCTGTGGCACCGGAGTTTTTCTCACAAGGGAATGGAAACTTTCGGGATGTGAATCAAAATCGCCGGAATGACGTCTTCTTCAAGCCTGAAGTGGGAGATTACAATATAAAGCTATTTATGAGTTTGATTCAAGCAGATGGTTATAACCCGCTAGTTGTAAAGGGAGCACGCTTTGAGGTGACCGAACAGGGAGACTGGTCATGGTTACAAAGGCTGTTCACCCGTCAGGACGATTTCGAATATATGAGTAACCTGTTGGGGATGTCGTTTACACCAGGTGCTATTATGCAATCGGTTGTGGACCGGAATATAAGTTTGGAAGTCTCACCGGAAGCGTTTTTAAGAACAGTACTTTCTCATAGTACACAGGAAATCGATGCAGAGTTCGGGGAAGGGTACTGGGTTGATCATTGGACGTATAACTTAGATTTAATCATTAATTATCTAAAAGTATATCCAGATCAAAAACAACATTTATTGTTTCATGATCGTTCTTATCGTTATTTTCATAGTCCAGCTTTCATCAATCCGCGTTCAGAAAAATATGTATTAGCAGGAGATAAGGTTCGGCAGTATGGGGCCCTCACCGAAAGCCATGAAACCACGGGTGGAAACTGGTTGAAGACAAAGGATGGACAAGTATATGAAAGTACCCTGTTCTCGAAACTGTTTTCGTTGGCCCTAATGAAATTCGCGACACTAGACCCTTATGGTATGGGAGTTGAAATGGAGGCGAATAAACCTGGATGGAATGATTCCATGAATGGACTTCCAGGAATTTTTGGTTCAGGGATGAGTGAAACAGTAGAGTTGAAGCGGTTACTTCAATTTCTGGTGGATTGTGAGCATAAAGAGAATACGGTTTTACCAGCTGAGGTCTTTACTATGGTACAAGAGATTAAAGAAGCGTTACAGCCAAACCTCTCCTCCTTTGAATACTGGGATACCGTATCAACAGCTAGAGAATCTTATCGAGAAGCGATTAAGTATAATCTAGATGGAAAAGAAGAATCGATATCAGCTTCTGAGGTTCAGGAACTGCTTCAGTTATTTATGGAGAAAGTAGATACTGGAATAGAAAAGGCGAAAGAGCTCGGCGAAGGCCTGGTTCCCACGTACTTTTATTACGAAGCGGATCAATTTGAGGTTCAAAAAGATGGGGAAGGTCAAGTTAAGAAGAATCAAAAAGGCTATTCGCTTGTGGATGTTCAACGTTTCCAGGTTCATGTACTTCCTCACTTTTTGGAAGGACCGGCACGAGCATTAAAAGGAATGAATGCTCAAGAAGCAAGGGAACTGCACCAGCAAGTACGTCAGTCAGATATATATGATAAACAGCTAGGCATGTATAAGACATCTACGTCATTAGAGGACATGAGCTATGAGCTTGGCCGTGCACGAGCATTTACCCCGGGGTGGTTAGAGCGGGAGTCTGTATTCATGCACATGGAATTTAAATATTTATTAAGTCTGTTAAGTGCTGGTATATATGAAGACTTCTTTGAAGATTTGAAAAACGCATTACCACCATTTATGGATCCATCCGTATATGGAAGAAGTACCTTAGAGAATTCTTCCTTTATCGCAAGTAGCGTCAATCCTGATGAAAGTATGCACGGTAGAGGGTTTGTGGCGCGATTAAGTGGAACAACGGCTGAGTTTTTGTCCATATGGCAAACCATGATGGCCGGTAAAAGTATATTTTCTGTTGAAGAAGGTGAATTATCCCTAAAGCTTCAACCACTCCTTCCAGAATGGTTGTTTGATGAACAGAACCAAGTAAGTTTTACATTCCTGGGTGAGATTGAGGTTACTTATCATAATGAAAATAGGAAATCTACATTTGGTGATAAAGGAGCCAAAGTGACACGTTATCTTCTTCACAATGAAGAAGGAACCACCACAGTGGATGGGGAGAAGATTCAAGGTTCTTTGGCTGAGAAAGTTCGAAATAGAGACTTTGAGAAAATAGAAACTATATTAACGTAAGAGGAAATGATGTACGATTTCATTTTATTTCTTGCGTAAACAGACAAGCTCATTTAATTGAAATACAGGGGGTCCAACATGGATGCAAAATTGATCCAAACGATAAAAGGTACAAATGACCGTTTAGCAGAAAAGGGAATGCTTCCATTTAAAGAAAAAGGTACAAAGGAAGGACCAGCTTTAAAGATCACACCGGGGGAACGCTACCAGACAGTAATGGGGTTTGGTGGTGCTTTTACCGAAGCGGCAGCTTATACCTTGTCCCAAATCTCCAAAGAGAAACGCATGGAAATCATCGAGAGTTACTTTCATCCTGTGCATGGGTTAGCTTATTCCCTTGGAAGAACACACATTCATAGCTGCGACTTTTCCCTGGGAAATTACACGTATGTAGAAGATGATGATGAGGAATTACGCACTTTTTCCATTGAAAGAGACCACCAATATGTTATTCCTTTTATTAAGGATGCCGTAAAAACAAGGAAAGAGGATCTTACTATTCTTTCCTCTCCATGGAGTCCTCCTGCGTGGATGAAGACAAATAATGAAATGAATAATGGTGGGAAGCTTTTACCAGAGTATCAGAGCGCTTGGGCACTTTATTATAGTAAGTATATAAAGGCCATGGAGGAAGCGGGGATTCCTATTTGGGGAGTTACGGTTCAAAATGAACCAGATGCCACTCAAATATGGGATTCTTGTCGTTACACAGCAGAAGAAGAGCGTGATTTTGTACGGGATTACTTAGGGCCAACTCTAGAAAAAGAGGGACTGGACCATAAAAAAATCGTAATTTGGGACCACAATCGTGATATTGCCTATGAGCGAGCGAAAACGGTTT
>NZ_JBAPTY010000117.1:0-5753 GCF_049282395.1 Halobacillus sp.
AAAATCACGCTCCTAAATTTCTAAAAACGCCGGTTCCTTGATTTAAGTCAAGGAAAATCTTCCTCAGACAAAATACAATAGGTATGAAATCAAATTCGAGGAGGATTTTATGTGAAAACAAGGAGAACAAAGAATCAGAACATACAGCAGAAAGCAGCTTTCTTTTCAGGTGTCGCCTTACTTGTCATGACATTGGCTGCTTTTTTTGCTCAGGGGTATGTTCACAGTACATTAGTCGTGGATGGGGATGCAGCAGTTACATTAAAAAACATCCAAGCTTCTCAATCCTTGTTTCGTCTTGAGATACTTGGATGGCTCATTATTGTTATTATGGATTTAATCGTAGCATGGGGTTTTTATATGTTCCTGAAGCCTTTCCACCCAGGCTTCGCATTATTGGCCGGCTGGCTGCGTTTACTTTACACAGCCGTTCTAGCCATTGCGGTTTCCCATCTTTCCTACATCCCTTTTAGCATTTCTTCAATCACATGACTGGAGTTCTTAGCGGCTTCTTCCACAAAGTTTTCCTGAATTCCAGCCGCTTCTTCTCCTGCATCATCGGAAGCTGAACGAATGACGACGTACGGGATTTCATTTAAGTAGGCAACCTGTCCAACAGCCGCTCCTTCCATCTCCACGACATACGCATCAAACGTTTCATAAATCCATTCCGTTTTTTCTTCGCTTGCAATAAATTGGTCTCCGGTCGCAATCGGTCCTTTGAACACATCTACATAATCAGGAAGATCCTTTGTGCCTTTCTTAGCCAGCTGTATCAGTTCCTGATCCGCTTCAAAATACCTGGTGTCCATGTATGGAATCTGTCCCGGCTTGAAATCTTTAGCCGTTTCGTCCATGTCATGATGCACCGTCTTTGTAGAAATAACGATATCTCCAAGACCTAAATCAGGATGAATTCCCCCCGCTACGCCTGAGTTAATCAATACATCCGCATCAAACTCACTGATAAGCATTTGAGCTGCCGAAGCCGCATTCACTTTCCCTATTCCAGACTTCACAAGGACAATCGGCTGTCCTTCTAATGTTCCTTCGTAAAAGGTTAATTGACCTTTTTCCGTTGTTTCTTCTACTTCCATATCAGAATGAAGAATGTCAATTTCCACTTGCATGGGACCTATGATTCCGATTACCTTTTCTTTTTCTTTATCAGCCGCTGCTGCATCCTCGGGCTGTTCCCCACACCCCGCCATTAAGAAAACGAAAAGCAGTCCTCCAATTAAAAAACTTATCCTTTGTGCTAAACTCATACTTTTTCTCCTCTCACCACACAAAATACGAACATTATGTATTTTATAATTATTAATGTACGTGTTTTATTCTACACAACTCACTTTCTGTTGCCAACCTTTCTTTTCAATTTTTTATAGACGAATGTTTATGAATTAAAGCAGGAGCGCAGTTTTTTACTTGCATGTTCAACTAACGAGCTGTGGAACAGATGACCTATTATCCAAGCAAACAGTTCCTTGAGGCTAAGCTCTTATGATGGTGGGTCTTCTATTAAACCTTTACTTTTCAACACTAACGAAACAAGGTATGGTTAAATCATGAAAAATTAAAAAGGAGTTGGAAGAGCAATTATGGCTTACGTTCTCTTACTTGTCGGCTTCGGGTTATTAATTAAAGGAGCCAATCTATTCGTTGATGGATCTTCCAACATTGCCAGGCTGCTCCGTGTTCCACCTATCTTAATCGGGTTAACGATTGTAGCTTTTGGCACAAGCTCACCTGAGGCAACCGTCAGTATCCTTGCCGCTTTACAGGGAAATGCTGAGGTTTCGCTCGGGAACGTGGTAGGAAGTAATATCTTCAACATCACGTTAGTGGTAGGGATCGCAGCCTTCCTCTATCCCTTAATGGTAGAAAGTGAAACGACCAAAAAAGAAATCCCGTTTACACTGCTTGCCAGCGGAGCGTTACTCGTCCTGATCAGTGATATAGAGTTACAGGGATTAAGTGACAACCTGCTCACACGCAGTGACGGCATCATCTTTTTATTGTTTTTATCTATTTTCATGTACTATGTGATTGAAGTAGGCCTGAAAAGTCGAAAAGATTCAAAAGAGGAACCCATTCCTTCAACGATTAAGTGGGGGAAAAACATTGGTTTAACGTTAGCCGGATTAGCAGCGATTATTTTTGGCGGGGACATGGTCGTCGACAGCGGCACAGCCATCGCTTTAGATCTTGGGATGAGTAAAACCTTAGTCGGGTTAACCATCATTGCGATCGGCACATCACTTCCTGAACTGGTAACCTCCATCTCCGCTGCATTGAAGAAAGAAAGCGGAATTGCGCTTGGGAATGTGGTAGGTAGTAATATTTTCAATATCTTATTCGTTCTTGGGGCTTCAGCTGTTGTTACACCTTTACCGGTGAACGGAAAGATATTTACCGACGTGATGATCATGATTGCCTTGAGCTTATTGCTGCTCTTATTCTCGAGGACTCATTATAAGATTGGAAAAAGAGAAGGTTTCATCCTTCTGACGATGTATATCGTTTATCTTGTTTTTATTATTTTGAGAAACTGAGAATGATATTTTTTATGGAACAGAACACTAGAAATAAAAAGATAGGAAGCTCCATTTCCCGCTAAAATGGAGCTTCCTATCTTTTATACTGAACATTCCCTTGAATGCAGACGCATTTCTCATCCCTTCACTCTTCCTCTTTATTCTGCTCTAAATCAAGCCAATCTTTTACTTTATTTCTAAATAAGAATGATAGACTCAAGAGAATCACAAGTAACAGGACAGCCGCCCCGATAATGAACGGATCTCCAGCCATCAAGCTTGCCCCAAGCGTCCCATAAGCAAAAACACCGGGCAGAATTCCAATCCAAGTTGCAGATAGATAGGTAGAGAAACGTACCTTCGTCATACCTGACAAGTAGCTCAGCATACTAAAACCCATGAGAGGGAAAAGCCGTAACAGTAGAACAAACCAAAACCCCTGTTTGTTCATTCTTTCTTCCGCCCTTGCAGACCAGGAAGATTGATGTAATTGAAATACTGCTTTCCCGAAAAAACGTCCGATCAAGTAACCCGTAGTTGCTGCCCCGCCCGCCCCCAGCCATATATACAAAGTCCCCGGCCAAACACCATAAGCTAAACCGGCACTCATCGACAATACCGGCGCAGGAAACATCATAAACGGAGCAGCCATATAAGCTGCTATAAAGATAAAAGGTGATAGCCAGCCAAAAGCCGTAATCATTTGCTGAATATCATTCGGAGTGATATGCCACCTGAAATGGATGAAATAAACCATCGTCAAAATCAAGATTACAAATACCAACATTCTTGATGTATAGTTTACCCGGCTCATTAGCCTCCACCTTCTTCCCCCTTCTGACTTCTATCTTCATTATATCGTTTTCTTCCTCCCTGTTTGTTAGAAAAAATAATATAAATTCAAAACAAAGCGCACGAAAAAAACCCTCTAATTATAGAGGGTTTTCGCATGTACTTATTATAAGTGCTCACCATGCTGAAGTTTCCTGATATGTTCTCTTAAATCTTCTTTTCTTACCCGCCAGTGACGCCCGATCTTAAAGCCCGGTATACGTCCTTCCTGTACCAATTTGTATGTGGTTACTTCACTAATTTGTAAATACTCAGCAACTTGCGAAACCGTCATGATTTCTTGTTCATTGTCCATGGACAGACCTTCCTTTATTACGTTTGTATTTTCTATTTACAAGTTTATACCTTCTGCCCTCGTAACTCAAATAAATCACCAATTTCTTTCTTACTTAATGACTTCACTAAACTTCAGTATTGATTTTAAAGATAAGCTCCCATTACTTGAAGACTTGATTTCGAGATATTTGGGTCCGTTACTGTAGATGGATAAGGGTTGGTTGGGAAATAACTCGCTTTCCTGTGGGGGAACTGGTGAGACCCCGGAGAGCTTTAGCTCGAGTTATCATGAACGAAAAACTAGCTCCTTACACGTAAAGTCGTAGGTTAATCGGGTAAGGAATAAATAAGAAACCCAAACCCTATCAGAGCTACATTACGGAAGGAGCTAGCTTACTATGAAGAGTACCCTGAAATATGTTGGTTTAGACGTGTCTAAAGAAAAAATTGCTGTAGCCATTGCGGATGAAGGAAGAGAAAAGTCAAGGTATTTCGGAATGATTCCCCACACGCCGGAGGCGATCCGAAAGTTGGTTAAAAAGTTGGGAGACCCTCAAAACTTGCGTTTTTGTTATGAAGCCGGTCCCACCGGATATCCGTTGTACAGACAATTTCTAGCGATGGGCATTCATTGTGATGTAATTGCTCCATCTTTAATCCCTCAAAAGCCTGGGGAAAAAATTAAGACGGACAAGAGAGACGCCATCCGACTTGCGCAGCTTTATCGGGCAGGAGAATTGGTATCGATCTATGTTCCCACATCGGAAGATGAAGCTCTTCGGGATCTTGTCCGAGCACGGGAAGATGCCAAACAAGATGAGCTTCGAGCGAAACATCGGCTGACGAAATTTCTGCTGCGGAATAATATCCGGCCTCCCAAAGGAGTCAATAAATGGACCGTGAAGTATAGAGCGTGGCTGGACGCGTTAACGTTTAAAAATCCACTCTCTACCTTGACGTTCCAAGAATACTATCACCAACTCCAAGAATTAGAACAGCGGATCCAACGGTTTGAAGAAGAAATCAACCGTCAGGCTACGGAAGGGGTTCGCGCGCCTGTCATTCAAGTGCTCCAATCCTTGAGGGGCATCGCTACCCTTACCGCGGTTAGTCTTGTGGCTGAAATCGGCTCGTTCAAACGCTTTCCGACCCCGAGCCAACTGATGGCGTATCTTGGTTTGATCCCCAGCGAACGTTCTACAGGAAACGTACGCTACCAAGGAGAAATTACGAAAACAGGCAACCGGCATGCGAGACGCCTCTTAATCGAAGCAGCCTGGAGTTATCGGTATAAGCCTGCGGTGAAAGGGAATTTAAAGAAACGCCTGAACGGACTTCCTCCAGCGATCCAAGCCATCTCCTGGAAAGCACAAAATCGTCTTCACACGAAGTATTATCGCTTAATGTCCCGAGGGAAGGAAAAAGGAAAAGCGGTTGCGGCCGTAGCTAGAGAATTAGCTGGATTTATTTGGGCGGTGATGCAGGAAGTCGAAGACCTTCCTCAAGGGAAATAAAAGCTTGTCATTCAAGGAAGTTATTGTATATTGAATCGTTTCTAGGTGTGCTGTCCCCCCAATAAGTATAGGGCTCGAAGGCAAAGAGTAAAACCGGAAAGGCAAATCCACGCGCCTCCTATGTGCTATGTCTGTCGACTAACGCACGACTCGAGTTAGTGGAAAAGGCCTTTATACGGAAAGATAAAATGTGACAACCCACGTATATCAGACTGCAAACCGCAGTGAACGTTTTTGCCTTCGTGCCGTATACTTATGCCTTTATGAAAACCCGAAAGAAAGGAGCCTGTATGGCATCGCTTCCTGCGAATAGGTTTTCCTGGTAAGGTCGTCAAGGAGACCACTTGACCCCCTTACCGGGAAAACCTGAATAAAGCCCTTAAAAAGAAGCGGAAAGACTTCTCTTCTTAAAGATGGCCAAAAGTGTGAGGGGTTGACGTATTCGTTCATATCAGGAGGCTCAGCACATGCCCGCGGAAAGCGAATCATCCCCCGCAGGACCTTCACGGTGAACCAATATCTCGAAATCGAGTCTTACAGTATCCGGCCTTATACTGGAATAAATTATTTATAA